>NZ_JAGKRI010000109.1:0-15928 GCF_017939255.1 Aeromonas sp. Prich7-2 | reverse complement strand
TGTCGCCGCTGGGCTGGGAGCACATCAACCTAACCGGCGATTACGTCTGGCGGCAGAGCCGCAGACTGGAAGACGGGAAGTTTCGGCCCTTACGGATGCCCGGAAAACCTTAGCGTACGATTTTTTCCGAATTCTGCGGGCTCCCCCACTAGGGCGCGGCGTAGCAGATCAGCGGTTTTAACGGCCGGATCGTTGGCCAGGGCAATCAGTTCGGGGATGAGTGCGGGCATGGACGTGCTCCTAGGCGATATTAGGCCCCCATTGTACTCGGTTTCGGTGGTTTGGATTGCAGGACTGCAAACGGCAGGATCCCGGCCCCACGCTGGCCGGTTTTTCCCGCCGCTTTGGCCGCTGACCAAGAAAGCAAACGCCCCGCATAAGCAGGGCGTGATCTGGGCACCATCGTTACAGGCCGTACTGGCCCACCTCGTGGATCCATTTTGTATCGTCATTGCCTGGCCGACCCGCGGTATACCCTGCCCAACAGAAGAACAGCAGGGCGCCTATCACCAGCAACACCTGCACAACCGTGAACCCCGCTCTGGCGCCATAACGATTTTTTTTCAACGCCTCCAGTATCCAGATCCCAGCGGCAACAAACAGCAGGATCAGCAGCGCTGTCATGCCCTCCTGTCTGATCCCCGCGATCAGCATCTTCAACGCATCCCAAACCCAAACCATCATGTCACCCTCCAGAACTACCAAGCCACGCTGTTTCGCGCAAAACACTGTATCCATATACAGTCTCGCAAGCGTACCATGCCGCCCCGCTCGAGCGCACCACCGACCATCCTCCCTTGTCGGGTGAGCGGCGGGATCAGCGCAACGCGGCAGCCGTCCCCCGTTCCATCAGCTGCCGCTCAAGGTGGCCAGCCAGCCCAGCGCCTGCGCCGCCAACACTCCCCCGCCGGCGCCTACCAGCACAGCCCGCACGCTGTCTGCCACGGCGCCGATCACCGGCCATTTTGGGTTAGGGGAGGCGGCCTGGGCCTTGAGGGTGTCCAGTTCGGCCTGCAGCTCTGCACACGCTTCTCCCTGCAGCTGTCCTTGTGCAATCACCTGCTGCAGCCACGGCAACAATGCAGCCAGCGCCTCGGCCTTCTGCTCGCCTGTCACTGTCTGCTGTTGCTGGCCGCCGGGCGAGCTCTGCATGAACTGAAAACCGGGGGCATCCCCCCCGATATGGATGTTCACCGGCGCCAGCTGCTGGGCCTGCTGCTGCTCCTGGGAGGTAAAGCTCATCCCGTCCCCCTGGATCCCCGCCTCGGCCAAGTCGAGTGCCCAAGTCAGCAGCTTGTCTCGGACCGCCTCAATAAGCCCACGAACTTGGTTTGACCCCAAGGCGAGTTCTGGCACGCCTGGCAGTGAAAGCTCTTGTATCAGAAATTGGCTCTGTTCGGGGGTGAAGAACGAACGAACAACTTCACCAGGTACAGCCAGGTCCTCCAAGGCCCCCATCGGATGACCAAACCGGGATTCCGTTATTAACCTGTTCATCTCGGCATTCCTAATTGGCAATGGAAGCCTCCCATGACCAGGCACATCGACTTTGAGCTCACCTTGCAGCACACGGTAGGGCGGTAAATCCCCGGGCTGCGGATAGCCTTGCAGTTCATGGTCTATCCAAGCGGCCCACTCGGGCTGCTTGAGCAAGCGGGCGGCCACCATAGCCTTGCGCAGCAGGTCGGTGGTTTTGACGGTCGGATCGCTGGCCATGGCGATCAGCTCGGGGATAAGGGCGGGCATCGGATGCTCCTATGGGTCGACAAGGGAGGCCCATTGTAGGGGTCGTTTGCGGGAGAGGGCGAAATCCTACGCTAAGGCTTTGGCCAACGATATTCTCCGGTAAGATTGATGTGTTCCGAGGGGATAGGAGAAGTCGCTTGATATCTAGTATGACGTCTGTCGCACCTGCTTGATCGCGGCCGCGATAGCTAGATCGCGTTGCTCCTCTTCTCCATCCGCGTTCCAAGCTGCGGAAAGGCACCCATAAGCGTACGCCTGGTCGAGCAGGCGACGCGGATCGACGTCCAGCGCACGAGAGAATGCGTCCGCCATCTGTGCAATGCGTCTGGGATCGAGACAAAGGTCGTCTCTGTCAGCCGGATCGTAGAACATATTGGCGGCGCCAAAGCCCACTTCACCGACCAGACCGACGGGATCTATCACCAGCCAGCCGCGACTGGAGAACATGATGTTTTCATGATGCAGATCGCCATGTAGCCCACGCAGTTCCGAGGCATTGCTCATCATTTGATCGGCTATAATCGCCGCGTGGACGTAGTCAGTTTGACAACCTGCGTTTTGATCATCGCGCGCCCGCTGAAACAAAGCTGCAAAGCGATCCCGGATCGGGAGAAGGGCAGAAGGCAGGGGTTCCTCAGATGCGGCATACAGCTTCGCCATTAGTTCCGCTGCAATTTCGGTCGCCTGGTAGTCGCCGTGCTCGGCAACGATGTGAGAGAGCATTCGCTCCCCGGCATATTCGAGCAACATCAGATTGTTCTCACGACCGAGCAACCGGACTGCTCCCCTCCCATTGCGCCATACCAGATAGTCGGCCCCGCGCAGTTCATCAGCAATGTCTTCTATAGGTTTCAATCCCTTGACGATTGCAGGAGTCCCGTCTGGCAATGAAACTTTCCAAACGAGGCTGGAAAAGGTGTCCGCAATGAGAACAGGTTGCGAAACGTGCCAATGAGCAGGAAAAACAGGCGGCATGAACATCAACCCCAAGTCAGAGGGTCCAATCGCAGATAGAAGGCAAGGCGTTCGCGGTCGGGGGCTTCGATCCCCAATACATTGAATAGGACAGCGAAGGCGCGCTCTGCTTCATCTGGCGCTGCCCAGTTCTCTTCGGCGTTAGCAATCATGAGTGCCAAATCGGCATAGCGATCTGCTGTTCCGAGCCGCCCAAGGTCGATCAGACCCGTGCATTGAAGAGTTTTAGGGTCCACCATGAAGTTCGGCATGCAGGGATCACCATGGCAAACAACCATATCGGTGCGCTCTTGGTCGAGCCGCACCGGTAGCTCTCGTTCGACACGAGCCAAAAGATCGAGCTGCGGCGTACTCTTGTCCTCGTCCGGTAAGAAGTCGGGATTGACGGCATTGCGGGACACCACATCAACGGCGCGTCCGAACATTCGCGACAGCCTGCGCTCAAACGGACATTGATCAACCAATAGGCTGTGAACAGCGCCAAGTTGCTGCCCCATTGACGGCCACGCTTTGAGCAAATCCGCTCCAGACAGATCAGCCGCCGGTACTCCCGGAATTGCCGTTATCACCAAGCATGCACCCTCCTGTTCCTCCTGCCAGTTGATCACCTCGGGGCAAGCCACACCTCGACCTTTGAGCCAAATGAGGCGGTCACGCTCTCCAGCGAGCTCACCGCGGCGGGAAGCAGGTGCGATTTTCGCGAAGGCATGCCCGTCACCACGTCGAAAAACAAAATCACCAGATTCTCCGCCTCTGACAGGCAACCAGTCAGAATGCGATTCACCAAAAAAAATATTAGTTCGATTCAATGGAGGTTCCTTCAGTTTTCTGATGAAGCGCGGAGGTGGCTCAACCTGCGAAAAGAAACGAGTTGCTACGTAAGTCCGAGAACATGCTTTCCATGGTCTCTGAGCTCGCCTTTGGGACCGACATATCGGTAGAGAGTGACGCGCTCGATGCCGAGTTCCTTGCAGAGATCGGAAACTGAAGTATCGCGCTGGGCCATGGCGGCTTGCGCGAGACGCACCTGAGCTTTGGTGAGCGCGAATTTTCGTCCGCCCTTGCGACCGCGCGCTCTCGCGGAGGCGAGACCCGCCATGGTGCGCTCTCGGATCAGATCCCGCTCGAACTCGGCTAAGGTGGCGAAGATTCCGAACACCATGCGACCGGACGCAGTCGTGGTGTCGATCTGAGCGCCCTTTCCAGTCAGAACCCGCAGGCCGATCTTGCGGTCTGACAGCTCCTTCACCGTGTTGACCAGATGGGCAAGCGATCGTCCGAGGCGATCGAGCTTCCAGACCACCAGCACATCGCCGTCACGCAATGACTTGAGGCAGGCAGTCAAGCCAGGGCGATCATCACGACCGCCGGAAGCAAGATCATCATAGATATTGTCCCGTTCGACACCTGCGGCGCGCAAGGCGTCGTGCTGCAGGTCGAGAGACTGCGAGCCATCGGCTTTGGAGACGCGGGCATATCCGATCAGCATGTATCACAAACGTTGGTTTGAGGCGGCGCTTCGGCCACGATTGCATTGACCTCTGGAAATGTATCTCAACCAGCTTCATAAATAAAGCGTCTTGAACGCTATCAGATTTTGAAAAAGGAACATGTATGCCGCGTCGCGTCACTCTAACCGATCGGCAGAAAGACGCGCTGTTGCGCTTGCCGACTTCACAGACGGATTTGCTCAAGCACTATACGCTGAGTGATGAAGACCTTGGGCATATCAGGCTGCGTCGGCGCGCTCACAACAGGTTCGGCTTCGCCCTGCAATTGTGTGTCCTGCGCTATCCCGGCCGGGTGCTGGCTCCAGGCGAACTGATCCCTGCAGAGGTCATCGAATTTATCGGAGCGCAGCTTGGCCTGGGTGCCGACGATCTCGTAGACTATGCTGCCCGCGAGGAAACACGGCACGAGCATCTTGCCGAGTTACGGGGGCTCTACGGCTTCCGCACCTTCTCCGGACGTGGTGCGAGGGAGCTGAAGGAATGGTTGTTCCGAGAAGCCGAGATGGCGGTGTCGAACGAGGATATCGCCCGTCGCTTCGTAGCCGAGTGCCGACGCACCCGCACTGTCCTTCCCGCGACATCCACGATCGAGCGGCTTTGTGCCGCGGCTCTCGTCGATGCCGAGCGACGCATCGAGACGAGGATCGCCAGTCGGCTGCCTATGCCGATCCGAGAACAGTTGCTGGCATTGCTCGAGGAGACGGCTGATGATCGGGTGACCCGTTTTGTGTGGCTGCGCCAGTTCGAGCCTGGCTCGAACTCTTCGTCGGCCAACCGGCTGCTCGACCGGCTCGAATATCTGCAACGCGTCGATCTCCCCGAGGATCTGCTTGCCGGCGTTCCTGCCCATCGGGTGACTCGTCTGCGCAGGCAGGGTGAACGGTATTATGCCGACGGCATGCGCGATCTCCCGGAGGACAGGCGGCTTGCGATCTTGGCTGTTTGCGTCTCGGAATGGCAGGCGATGTTGGCCGACGCAGTGGTCGAAACCCACGACCGGATCGTCGGCCGTCTCTACCGTGCTTCGGAGCGTATTTGCCATGCAAAGGTCGCAGACGAAGCGGGGGTGGTGCGTGACACCCTGAAATCCTTCGCCGAGATCGGGGGCGCCCTGGTCGATGCACAGGATGATGGCCAGCCGCTGGGCGATGTCATCGCGAGTGGGTCAGGGTGGGACGGCTTAAAAACCCTTGTTGCAATGGCAATCAGGCTGACCGCCACCATGGCCGACGATCCGCTCAATCATGTGCTCGACGGTTATCACCGCTTCCGCCGATTCACTCCACGCATGTTGCGCCTGCTCGATCTGCGAGCTGCGCCCGTTGCACTGCCGCTTCTGGAAGCGGTGACGGTCCTTCGTACCGGTTTGAACGATGCCGCGATGACCAGCTTCTTGCGGCCCAGCTCGAAATGGCATCGCCACCTTCGGGCCCAGAGGGCTGGCGACGCTCGCCTATGGGAGATCGCGGTGCTGTTCCATCTGCGCGATGCGTTCCGCTCCGGAGATGTCTGGCTTACTAGGTCCCGGCGCTATGGCGATCTGAAACACGCACTCGTTCCGGCACAAGCCATCGCGGAAGGCGGTCGTCTCGCTGTGCCATTGCGGCCGGAGGAATGGCTGGCAGACCGGCAAGCTCGCCTCGACATGCGGTTGCGCGAGCTTGGCCGTGCCGCTCGCGCAGGCACGATCCCGGGCGGGTCGATTGAGAACGGCGTTCTGCATATCGAGAAACTCGAAGCCGCCGCGCCGACAGGCGCCGAAGATCTGGTGCTCGATCTCTACAAGCAGATCCCGCCCACGCGCATCACCGATCTCCTGCTGGAGGTGGATGCGGCGACCGGCTTCACCGAAGCGTTCACCCATCTGCGCACAGGAGCACCCTGCGCTGACCGGATCGGGCTAATGAACGTTATCTTGGCGGAAGGGATCAACCTCGGCTTGCGCAAAATGGCGGATGCGACAAACACCCACACCTTCTGGGAATTGATCCGCATTGGACGGTGGCATGTCGAGGGCGAAGCCTATGACCGGGCGCTGGCCATGGTGGTCGAGGCACAGGCAGCGTTACCCATGGCCCGGTTCTGGGGCATGGGCACGTCGGCTTCGAGCGACGGACAGTTCTTCGTCGCTACAGAGCAAGGTGAGGCCATGAACCTGGTCAACGCGAAATATGGCAATACCCCGGGCCTGAAAGCCTATAGCCACGTCTCCGACCAATATGCGCCGTTCGCAACCCAGGTGATTCCTGCAACGGCAAGCGAAGCGGCTTACATCCTCGATGGCCTGCTGATGAACGATGCTGGACGCCATATCCGCGAGCAGTTCACCGACACGGGCGGCTTCACCGATCACGTCTTTGCCGCATGTGCCATTCTCGGCTACCGGTTCGCTCCGCGCATCCGCGACCTGCCATCCAAACGGCTCTACGCGTTCAATCCGTCGGCCGCCCCGGCGCACCTGCGAGCGTTGATCGGCGGAAAGGTCAACCAAGCCATGATCGAGCGCAATTGGCCCGACATCCTGCGCATCGCCGCCACCATTGCTGCCGGGACCGTCGCGCCAAGCCAGATTCTGCGGAAACTCGCCTCCTATCCGCGGCAGAACGAGCTCGCGACAGCCCTGCGGGAAGTCGGTCGCGTCGAGCGCACCCTGTTCATGATCGACTGGATTCTGGATGCCGAACTCCAACGGCGTGCCCAGATCGGGCTCAACAAAGGCGAAGCTCATCATGCGCTGAAGCGGGCAATCAGCTTCCACCGCCGCGGTGAAATCCGCGACCGTTCCGCCGAAGGCCAGCATTACCGCATCGCCGGCATGAATCTGCTCGCCGCCATCATCATCTTCTGGAACACCATGAAGCTCGGCGAGGTCGTTGCAAACCAGAAACGCGATGGAAAGCTGCTATCGCCCGATCTCTTGGCCCATGTTTCGCCGCTCGGATGGGAACACATCAATCTCACCGGAGAATATCGCTGGCCAAAGCCTTAGCGTAGGATTCCGCCCCCTCCCGCAAACGACCCCTTGTACCCGGTTTGGCCCTGTCGGTTGCAGGGCTGCAAGCGGCAGGATCCCGGCCCCTCGCTGGCCGGTTTTCCCCGGTACTTTGGCCGCTGACCAATAAAACAAAGCCCCGCAGGGCGGGGCAATGTGTGACGGCAAGGCCGGTGATCACGGTCGGAGCGGGGGAGGCGGTCACCTGACTTTGTGGAAGATGATGAGGATCAGGGGGACGCAGATCAGGAAGCCCAGGGAGGCCGCGTCAAACACCACACCGGTGGCTTGCATCACCGCGTCCATCATGGCGCGGTGATACTCCAACGAGACGGGGCCGGTCCCGATCACGCTCTCCTTCTCCGCAATGTGCCCGAAACTTGTCGAGGCCACCCCCAGCCAGAGGTAATAGCCCAGCGACACCAGCGCAATGCCGGCCCAACGCAACACGGTTTTGGTCTTACTTGCTGACATGGTTTTCTCCACCTAATAACCCCCCTACCGTGCCGCCAGAGTACGGCGAGAGCCAAGGGCAGACGCGGCCTCGGCCATGGCCCGGTATGCGCGGGTGTCTGGGTTGTCCTCGTTCGCCGGCATCACTCCATCGGTATTCGGGTATTGCCGCCGAAACTCGCTGGTCATATCGACAACCAGCATCGAGGGCTCGGCACTTTTCTTCATCAGGTAACGCTGCAGCGACAACGGTACGGCAAAGTCCTCTTCCGACTCAACCCGCATCTGGGAGTGGGTGGTATAGCCGCCCTGGAACACCACGGATCCCGCCATTTTCAGGCCATCGGTGGCGTGGGTCGTACAGTTCTTCCCGGTTACATCGTACTGATCGATGGTGTGGCCACCGCGCCGGGTCATGTCGCCCATGGTGGGGGTGGGGATCGCCGGCGTCCCCTTTTTCCACAGGCGCTCGAAGTAGGCGCGGGTGATCGCGGGATCCGCGTCATCAATGCGAAATGCCTTGGCGCTCACGCCGTACAAGGCTGTTTGGTAGTAGGTTCGCGCATCCCCGAACTGGAAGAAGTTCAGCACCCCATCGCCAACGGCTCCCAGGGAGCCGCCCGTGCGGCCAAACCGCCCGTAGGTGTAAACATAGGGGTTGTTGTCCTGATGCACCGACACGAAGGCATGGCCGGCGCCGATGATCTCGGTCCACAGAAACACGCCGTTGGCCAGCGGGTTAACCGACTGGGTGCCGTCATAGGTGGGCTCAAGCCAGCAGCCTTGGGCCTGCGCCACGGGTGTGACGCTGATCGGGTGGTCTTTGCGTAGATAGGAGATCGGTTCGGCGGTTGCCAACCGCTTGTCTTGCCATAACCCCAGCCCTTTGCCGTACTGCCTCATACGCTCCGGCGTCATCATGCCCCCTATGGCAGACTCAAAAATGCCATTGTGTCATGTGTGGGTAAGCCGGCCAACCGAGGGGATGGCTTGATAAGTCACGGCCTGACCGTTGCAGTGCTGCAACCAGGGTCAACGCTGGGCGGTAAGCGCAGCGCGGCAGTGTCCTTTTACCCGCCGCTTTGGCCGCTGACCAAAAGCCAAATGCCCCTTGGCCACCCCCACACCCCAAGATGTTGTGTTGCTGCAGCTGGCCGGTGCCACTATATCTAGTGGATCTGCCAAGGATCTGGCCCGCGCCGCCCCCTCCCTGGCTCCCCCCGCGCTTTTGACTTTTCGCGCCATCCGGTAAAACACCCAAACCGGCGCCGGGCCGGTGCGGATTTATTGCCACTGACAGCGGCCCCCGGGATCTGGCATCCTGCCGATCACCGACTCACCCCCGCGACGAGGCTCCCGATGCAGATCGCCCCCCTTGTTCATGATCATGGCCAGGCGCTTGGCCATCTTCACCCGGACGACCTCCAGGAGTGCCCCGCCAGCAACCATGAAGAGTGGCGACTGCAAAACCGGCGCAGGCGCGGCATGTGCCGGCCCAGGGCAGGGGAGGCCGCCAAGCGGGTGGTGCTGTTGCCCATGGCTGGCCAACGTGCTACGTCAGGTCGGGATGCACGGTCTGGGGGCATATCTGCAGCGACATCATGGCTATCCGAGCAGGCCGAACATTGGTTGTCACGGCTAGCCCTGAACCGTGGGCAACTTCCACGTCCAGAGGTGAACTGAAAGCAAAAAAAACCCCGCATAGCGGGGTTCGATCGATTTTTACTGATATCAGTAGCAGTGCTACACGTACTTATTGACCCAGTGCGTAAACATGAATCCTGCGGCGACAACCAGAACGGCAAGAATATTAACAGTAGATGATTGAGCAAGTATTGTGCCTGCGTACTTGTAGACCAGTATTGGTTTTATTGCCAACACTGACCAGCCCAAGAGGATTGGCCAATACCTCGCATACCCCAAAGCCACCGTAATAACGCCTACAATGATGACGGGGATGAGATTGCGGCCTGCATCAACGACAGTATCAAGCGGCACGCCAATTGTTTTGGAAAGCCATAATAAAGCAAGAAGCACCGCGATTGCGATGACAACCACAAAACCACCACTGTTATTCATAGAACGCTCCTGATTTTTCATTATATTGGTGCATATCGAACTCCATTATTTTTGCTCAGCCGGTGGATTTCACCGCCTGTATCTTTGCTGATAAGCCTGGACGGATTGCCCGGGTTTGTGTTGGTCGCAAGTGGCACATTGCAGACCTAGTGCCATGAGACAGCCTTAGGCTGTTTCTGCATGTGCGCTGACGCCGGAGAAACATCGGTGAACAGACATGCAGAATCAGCCAACGAGGGCTTGAATGATAGATTGCGAAAAGGAACTGCCGGCAAGGTGAGGTCCGGGAATTGAAAATTGGGGCCAGGCCGATGGGCCGATCCCCTCACAGGCTCCGAGGACTGCGGCCAGATTACTCTTGTGCACGGAAAGCAGCAAGAGGAGTCGAATAGAAAGCCGAATTGGTGAACACAGTTGGAAATCTGACTCTACGTATCATGCATGCCGAT
This sequence comes from Aeromonas sp. Prich7-2, assembly GCF_017939255.1. NCBI lineage: Bacteria > Pseudomonadati > Pseudomonadota > Gammaproteobacteria > Aeromonadales > Aeromonadaceae > Aeromonas > Aeromonas sp. Prich7-2. The sequence goes on along the minus strand of NZ_JAGKRI010000109.1, from coordinate 5,723 downwards.
ATTAACTGCCATTCATGACAACAGGCTCAAAACCCCACAATGTTTCGACCTCATCAAACCGTGGTGCTTCAGCTCTGCTCAGCCACATCATGATAGCCTCAGTATGATTTGAAGCTAAGTCAATGCCTTGATCCCTGCACTGCTGAAGCCATGTCAATACAGAAGGGGATCTAGAGTCAATAATGATCTCTGTTGACTCCAATTCGATCTGGCAGCGGGATGGAAGAATGCTCGCGTACATGATCATGATTTCGCCCAATGAAGGGGCAGTTTGTGTATCTGTTGCCATAGTGTCTGTCTATCAATTTTTCCCTCGGCAGCATAGCTCAAAGCACTTCCGATAATCGGGTGTCAAAAGACAGGGGGGTTTTTGCATCCCTGTAGATAGCCTGTAGAATGCCAGAAAACATATGAAAATGAGTGGGTTATGACGCAAGAATTCGGCAAAACATTCAAGGTTTACCGGCAGGATCTATCAATGGCCGCCACCTTCCAGGCAGTGAAGGCTCAGGCCGGTTATCTAACTGTGCGACTTGAGTTGGCCCCCATGTCCGGAAGCAATGCGCACTGGGAGAATAAGTGGGGGATTAACATTTCATTCAAGGAGCTGCATGCAGTTGCGTCCGTCCTAACTGGCATTAAGAAGACTTGCACAGGCACATTTCATGGAGAAGGGAAAAACCATAGTTACGACTTTTCAAACAATGGGGCAGGGATACAATTGGTGATACATTTTGCAGGTCATCGCCGCTCGATAACCCTCAACGGAAGTGATTCATTTTGGTTGTCTACCCTGGTCATTGATGCCATTGCGAAAAATGCCCCCCCGGGGTTTGCAAGCAATCTCATAATGCCGCTCATCCAAAGAACTCAGTTTTGATCCGATTATTACTTGGCGCCAATTACCACTCATTGGCGCCATGAACATTGAGGCGGTTTATAATTCTTGGTTAATTATCCCCCCCCTCGGAATAGCGGCTAAATACATCTTCCTCTGCAATAACAGCTCGCATTTCATCCCTACTCGTTTCAGTGTAAATCGAGGTGGTTGATATGTTTGAGTGCCCCATCAAATCTGACACTGTTTGAATGTCACTACGTTTTAGATTTTTTTGTGCGAAGGTATACCTTAGGTCATGTGGCGTGGCTCTCTCAATACCAGCCAAGATCAGCCTTTGCTCCATCATACGGTTTACGCTTGAACGGTCGAGAGGTCTCAATTGCCCAAGCATGTGAGTCGGAATCCGCTTCCTAATTACATCATTCTCTGTATATCGTACCGCTTTACCACCTCTATTGATTGAGCAGAATAATGGCCCAAGGTCATCACCTCTGACCTCTGTCCAATTTCCAAATATTTCACGCAGCCCTCTAGGCATGGGCAGTGTTCTTGGCTTATTCCCTTTACCTTTGTATACCAGCAATTCCCCATCAATAGCACCAGCCCACCGAATATGTTCAATCTGTAGGCCAACAACTTCCATCCGCCGTAATCCACACCCCCTCATAACAGACAGCATTGCCATATCACGAAGTCCTTTTGGGCTTTGATCTGCCCCCAACATACTGAATAAACACGATATTTCTTCGTCAGTTAAGCTCCTGTGGGGGCGAATTTCGCCACGCCCTTGCGAACCCTTGATGTTCTTTGACGCCATGATAGCATCATATTCGCCTTGATTTTCATCCGGGATCATCCGTAGCAATTTTGCAGTTTTTAATACTGAGCGAATCATGCTCATATGTCGATGTATCGTCTTTGGGGCTAACCCTTGTTGTTCGAGATAACGCATTGTTATCTGGTAATGATTGGACGTCATAAGATGCCACGGAGCAACTTCAGGTTCTGAGCTATACAATAGCTGGCTTATTTTACCTAATGTTGATTTCGCCGTCGAACGGCTGCCAGAAGATAGTGTAGCGAGGTATCCTGTATATGGTGAATCAGGAAATTGGTCAATTCTGCCAGCAAGTGTGTTATCACCGTACCGAGCGAGAGTTGTTGACTGCCTCTGCATGGTAGACTCCCTGCTGTCCGCGGGAATTAATTCACCCTTGAATTTATTCAACTAACCTTCCCCCCTAACATGCGTAGCATTTCGTTCATAGTCTGCAGTTTTGCTTCCTGCTGAATAATTACAACTCTTGCCGCTTTTAGTTCATCCTGTGCGACCGTGGCATTGTTGTTGGCAGCAAGAATTTGTTCTGAAAGCTGAACAATATCATATTCAAGTTTATGTACTTTCATAACTAACTGTTGCTCTGCAAGCCCAGCATTTTGCAACTGCTGACGCAGGGTTTCGCATTCGTTCTTTACTGTATCCATGTCGGTCAATTGGTTCTGAAACATGAGAGCCTTATGCTCTAGCTCAATGCTATTCCGCTGGCATGAACGCAATGCTTCTTGTGTGGCGTCAAGCTGACTTGCTTGGGCAAGTAATTGATCTTTGGCCTGGAGCAATTCCGCCTTTGACGAGGAATTTTCAGATTGAAGTTGACCTACGGTGGAATGGGATTCAGCAAGCTGACTCTGTAATTCAACGCGTTGCGCAGTCGACATATCGAGGGCTGATTGTAAACGGGTGGCTTCGAGCTGAAACGCTGTCGATTTTTCTTTTTCATTCTGGGCTATTGCTTGAGTGTCATCGACAAGAATCCTGGCGTCCTGCAAATTATCTGATGCCATTTCGAGCGCAGAGGTTAGTCTAGCCACTTCCAACTTGGAAGAACTTAGGGCTTCTGAAACTTCGGCATGCCGATTTTGAAGCTCCTGAGCCTGCGCATTCATCTGGTCATTAAGTGCCTGCTGCCGTTCGAGTTGTTCCACCAACACAACATTCTCTGCCTCGATTGCCTCGATTGCTGATTCATTCATCTTGGCCTGATCATCCATTCGACGCCGCTCGGCAAGTAGGTCCATTTGTGAGCATTCTGCCGCAATGCGCCACACCTGCTCGATGAGTTCCATGCCGGCGGCCGATACCGACGAAGGCACATTAGTGCTGCTCGGGGCAGGGCGATTTGCGCTTTGCCATTCCCTCAACACCGGGCCGACCTGGGAGTTAGAGCCACGGCCTAGCCTTTGAATAATGAGCTTGTATGTTGGCGCATGGCCAGTAGAGGCAACCTCCTCAATGGCATTCCAGATATCGTCTCGCTGCAAGGCTACCTTCGTTTTCATATCCCCTCCCAATGATGATCGCTCAAAAATATTAACTTTGTAGTGTGTAGTATGTCCCTACATACGACATTACACAACAACCAGAAGCGTGCATGGAGGTAAGCGGCGCTAAAATCCGATTCACAATCTATACCAGCCGTCAAGATAACCCACTAAAAATACATAACGCAATGAAATGTATATTCTATTGCGTTAGATTTCTGCTGGGGGTAGGATTGCACTTGTCGTTGTAATCATTGCTACATTGCGACATTACATGCGATGTGAATGAATCCATGGCCATATGCTACCAGTCACGATATGGTTGATGAGCTGGAAAACAAAGAAGAAGGAGGATGTGTGAGGAGCTTGTTTTTGGGGGTTGACCACCGATTTGTCGCGCTGGCCTTTCTGGGGTCCACGGTTGCGGCCGGTTGCGCACTGCGGTTTGGGTCTGGAGCAGATTTCGCAGCTGGTTATTATGCACTCACAGCGCTGATCATGGCCATAGGACTAGGGTGCCTGTATGGCGGGGTATCAGCGAACTACCAGGGCTTAAGTTGGCAATTATTCCAGTACCCATACGACACAGGTGCCCGTGCCCGCCTGGCATCGCTGTTGGTTATTCGCCGCCGAGCAGCGATTGGGTTCGGAATTGCAATGGCAATGACCAACAATTGTCTTATGTTGGCGGCATTTGGGAGCGATGTATTTTCTGTCACTTCACTCGGGGTATTGGCGGGAGGCTTTTTCGTGTTGGCGTGTCAGTGGCATTCCAAAAGGAAAGTGGCTTAATACGAACTTGAATGCGATTGATGAATCGTCAAAAAAGCCCACTCTCTTTGAAATCTAGCGCCTTGAGCTACCCATTTCCCAAAACGCCTCGAATCGTCATCTCTCACGATGTAGATCTGCACTCTCAGGCGCAAAAGGCACCGAAATCGGCTGCACTTTCAGGAAGTGTCATCTCCCATGGACGAGGTGTTGGCTCGTAATAACGGATCCCTACCGTTTTAGCAGCGTTCTTCATCTCGCTCAATATCAATTTAGCAGAGTTCGCGACAGCGAATCGGTGTGATGGGAGAACTGAACTGATTCCTTCCTGCAGGAGGGATGGATAAAAATGATTGGATTGAATATCACCGATACCAACTTGAATGCCGACTGCATCATATATTTCGGCAAGCCCTTTGGTATCTAAACGTTCGGGAAACATGCCTAGTGAATCTGGGGTTCCCATTAAAATAAAATGTTTATTGTGTGCTAGCAGTGCGACATGCTTTGTCACGGTTTCAACGAAACGATAATCAGCCAATATTTGCATGCTAATTGGGATGAACATTTTCGGAGCTTCACCAATAGCATCACGAGGAATGCTTTTCCAAACATCCAATGCTTTACCAAGAAGGTATGAACCAAGTAAAAACTCTACATCGTAGGTGTAGGTTGCAAAGCGCATAGAAAGCGGTAAGCGCAGTACAAGTGCGTTCGTAGTATCCCCATCAGCCGGGAATACCGGATCTAGGGTAAGCTTGATGCTATCAGCAGCAATTGCCTGGCGAGCCAATTGAGCCGCCGTGAGTTTGTCTGGTTTCATGTTGTTATGTTTTTTTCTCCGCTTGTCTTTAGGCATTGTGACACACCTCCGTAAGCGAAATTAATAGTCAGCTGAGGTGATGGTTTTTCACAGCAGCAATCACAGCATGGCAGTTCGGGACTCAAATTACAACTAACCAAATGTGTGGTTTGGCTACATTACAATGCCTGACCACATGAAAATGTTAACATACTATTACGCGCTTCATTTCATTTGGCAAGGTAAACCCCCTCCTTCGTTCAGCGTTGCGCAAGGTAATCCAACTCTCCTATAGCGCCTCTCATACGTAACCCATTTCATTTCCCTTCATTTTTCCCAGAACTCCCCCCTACCCCCGCCAATGGTATTGAGCTTCGCACAAAGGAACGGCTGAGACAGGATCGGACGCAGGCCTCAAGGGGTAACAACGCCACCCAACAGCCAAGGCCGAGACCTTGAATCCGCACCCCATCAGCAGGCACCACCCACAGTGATGGGTGCTCTAGGTCCCGACAGCCAGGCGGGACAGGCCCCTCCTGCAACACATACCAGCCAGCGGTGGCCGGCTGCCCGCCAGATACACCTTGCCGGACGCAGCACCGGATCCCTTTCCCCGCTCCCACCCTGGGCCCCGAGCTCGTCGACGACCCAGGGCGCCGGATCCCGGAGACGGCCCGGGGACAACCTGCAGCACCGGACCACCCACCGGTGGCCACCCTGGGCCCTGGGCTCGTCGGCGGGCCGGGAGCCACCTGCAGAACCGGTTCACCCGCCGGGCCGCCGGCAGTGGCCACCTTGGGCACCGAGCTCATCGGCGACCCGGGGCACCAGGTCCCGACCCCCGCCCGGGGGCCACCTCCCCACCGGATCACCCGCACGGCCACCGGCATTGGCCACCTGCAGCACCGGTTCACCCGCCTGGCCGCCGGCAGTGGCCACCCTGAGCCCTGGGCTCGTCGGCGGGCCGGGAGCCACCTGCAGAACCGG
>NZ_JAGKRI010000108.1:0-1653 GCF_017939255.1 Aeromonas sp. Prich7-2 | reverse complement strand
TGCGCTTTGGTGGCATCCATGAATATCGACTGGGAGAAGCTCCGCCACAAGTAACGGAGCTAACAGGAGACCAGCAGATCATTTTGGAGGTATTGGGTGAGCGCTATCGGCAAATTTATTCCTAAATCAGGTGCGGAATGTCGGTTGGTGGTGTAGTCTCCCCGGGGGGATGGCGTGGCCCAAGGCGGGGTCGGCGTCATCGGGTCTTGGTCGTCACCGGAGTGGATATCGTGAAGAAGAGTGCATTCATCGTCATCAGCCTGCTCGCCCTGACGGGTTCGCCCGTTGTCGCGGGCACCAGCGCCCAGGTGGAATACGGCACGGTACAGGAGAGCCGCCTCCTCACCCAGGAGGCGCCCCGGCAGGGAACTACCCGGCCCCTTCGCACCATAGGGGCGGCCGCGCTGGGAGCCGCCGTCGGCAGCCAATTTGGCGGTGGCTCCGGCCAGACCGTCGCCACCACAGTGGGGGCCGTCGCGGGGGCCGAAGTCTCCCGCCGCCGCCAGGGTAACCAGCAGAGCGAGCAGGGCCGGCAGACGGTCGAGCTGCTGATCAAGACGGAGGCGGGCAAACTGCTCAACGTCGTGCAGGAGCAGGATCCCGCACTCACCTTCGCCAAGGGGGACAGGGTGCGCATCCTGACCACGGGAGCGGACACCCGGGTCGACAAGTCTGTATAGCCACGTCGGGGCAGGAGCTGTACAAGGTTGCACCAAGGGGGTCATCGGCTCGCAAAAACGGGTTTGAGTGCTGGACGGCGGTAGCGTCTTGGCTAAGATAACCGTCTTAACGTCTTGTTTGGCAAGGGAGTATGACATGGAGATAGTACTAGGCCCATTAGAGGCGCGCGTGATCGGCTGCCTGATAGAGAAAGAGATCTGCACGCCGGATCAGTACCCTCTCTCGCTCAATGCGCTGGTCAACGCCTGCAACCAGAAGAGCAACCGCGAGCCCGTGCTGGAGCTCGCCGAGCTGGACATCCGCGCCGTGATCGACGAGCTGATCCGCCGCCGCCTGGTGGTCAATACCGCCGGTTTCAACGCCCGGGTGCCCCGCTATCAGCACCGCTTCTGCAACACCGAATTTGGCGAGCTCAAGTTCACGGCCCAGGAGCTCGGCATTGTCTGCGAACTCTTGCTGCGCGGCCCGCAGACCCCGGGTGAACTGCGCTCGCGCACCAATCGCCTGTGCAGTTTCGACGACGTGACCGAGGTGGATGCCGTGCTGGCCGGCCTCGTCGAGCGGGGGCCCTATGTGGTCAAGCTGCCCCGGGAGCCGGGCAAGCGAGAGTCCCGCTACGCCCACCTGTTCGGCGGGGAGATAGACCTGGAGGCCCTGGCACAGAGCGCACCGGCAGTCAGCCACGCCTCTCCTGCCGCCGATCGCCTGAGCCAGCTGGAAGAGGAAGTCGAGCGCCTCAAGTCGCAGTTGCAGGCGCTGGAATCCCGCCTGGCACGGCTCGAAGGCTGAGGGTGACTCCTGGCTCAATCAAGAGGCGCTGCAGCGCCTTTTTTTAGGTTCATCGCGGCTTTCCGGGGAAGGCCGCCTTGATTTTCAGAAAAAAGTATTCTGAGTCCCTAAATCCATATGCCATACGCTTTATCACTTTGATCTTGTTGTTCACCCCTTCCAGCACACTCGTGTGCATCGGGT
>NZ_JAGKRI010000107.1:0-293 GCF_017939255.1 Aeromonas sp. Prich7-2 | reverse complement strand
GATTTCCCCTTTGCGGTACGGGCTGATGGCCGCGTTGGCAATGACATGCGAGCGGACATTCATGAGCGTGACCAACCGCAGCATCGGGTAGGGTGTCTGCCGGTTGGTTGAGGTGTTACCCGAGCCGAAATGTGCTCTGAGTTCAGACATATCCTGGGTTCGGAACAGGGCCCCATCGATGGCAAAGACCTGTAAACCGTGCCAATGGTCTTCAGGATAACGTTCCCGCCCCCACACATCGGCGCACTGTTTGAACAGCCACTCGAGCGGCTGTTTGCCGAGTCGCTGACGGG
>NZ_JAGKRI010000106.1:0-15123 GCF_017939255.1 Aeromonas sp. Prich7-2 | reverse complement strand
GTCATCAATAACATTCATGCCGATCATGGTTTCCCATAGAGGAAAAAAGTGATCGGCCTGGGATGTTATTGGGCGATCGGCATGGATGTTATTGAGTGATCGGCATGAATGTTATTGAGCGATCGCCATGCGTGGGAATACGCACTGCCCAGCGCCGCGAAGGCGATCACCAGATAACCCACCACGCCGATGGTGGCACAGAGCCAGTATCCCCAGGCGGAGAAGAACCCCACCAGCTCGCCAAAGCCTGCCCGGGCATAGCTGTAGATGCCGCCGTCGAGCTCGGGTTTGAGCCGCGACAGGTAGAGGAAGCTCATGGCCAGCGCCAGTATGCCGACCCCGGTGACGGCCCAGCCGATCAGCACGGCGCGGGCGCCCGCCACATCGGCCATGTTCTGGGGCAGGCTAAAGATGCCGGCCCCCACCATGGAGCTGAACACCAGCGCCGTGAGGGACCAGAGCCCGATCTTGCTCTCTTTCATGGGCGCTCCTTAACGCAGCCGGCTGGCCAGCGCCTCGATGTGTTCCGGGCCGATGCCGCAGCAGCCGCCGATGAGGTTTGCCCCGGCTCTGCGCCAGCGCTCGGCCCAGCCGAGGTAATCCAGCGGCCCCAGATCGCCACGGATCTCGTCCAGACCGTCATTGGCAGTCGCCTCCTTGGGCTGGGGCGGGAAGGCGTTGGCATAGGCGCCGAGGCGAACGTCGGTGCGCCCCTGAACCTGCAACGCGGCGACGGCCACCTTGAGCGCCCCTTCAATCACCTCGGGCTGGCAGCAGTTGAACAGGATGGCATCCACCCCGGCCGACGCCAACGCGGTCACGGCATCCGCCACCCGCTCGCCGGAGCGCAGGGTGGGCTCACTGCCCGGCGCCTCGTCTTTCAGAGTAAAGGAGACCCAGAACGGCTTGCCGTCCTCGGGCAGCAGGGCCTTGAGGGCCAGGGGCTCGGCGATGAGGCTCATGGTCTCCGCCAGCCAGAGATCCACATGGGGTGACAGGGCACGGATAAGCGGTGTCGCCAGCTCGCTCACCCGCTCGGCCTGATAGAGGTCCGCACGATAGGAGCCAAAGAGCGGCGGCAAGGAACCAGCCACCTTGACGGCTCCCCCCTGCTCGTCGGCCACGTCTCGGGCCAGTTGCCCGGCCAGAGCCGCAAGTGCCTCCCCTTGGGCGGCAAAGCGTGCCTCGCCGATATGGAAGGGCACCAGGGCATAGCTGTTGGTGGTGATCACCCGGGCACCGCTCGTCGCATAGGCCTGGTGTACCTCGCGCACCGTCTCGGGCGCTTCCATCAACGCCAGTGCCGACCACTCCGGTTGACGGAACGGCGCACCACGCCGCGCCAGTTCACGGCCCATACCGCCATCGAGTACCCACAAATCCTGCTTGTCCATCTCTGTCTCTCTGCGTCTCCCCGCCATGACGGGTGTTTATTGTGTGAAACCACATTAAGCCATCAAAACATCTAGACGGCTAGAAATCCCAAATATCATGACCCAAAGTAGAACAAGAGGCAATCGGGGGCTACGAACAAATCCGGACAAGCTCAGGATGATGGCGGCAAAGGGAGGTCTCCCCGGCACAGGCATCACCTGGCCAGGCGCTGAAACGACAAGAGGCCACCCCGGGGGGTGGCCTCTTGTGAAACAGGGGATCAAGGCGGGCACAGCCGCCGATAACCAGGGGCTCAGCGCCCGGCCAGCACCCGCTTGGTCTGCTTGACCCAGTCGGAGACCCGGCCCTGCTGGGGATAGCCCTGCCAGATCTGCTCCCACTGGGCGGGGCTGAGGGGGCGGCCCAGCCGACGCTGCACCCCGGCATAGAGGTAGTCGTGGGCCGTGGTGCGTGCCTGGGCCGAGGTGAGGAACTTGGCAACAGGGTCAGTGAGACGCACGTCCCTCATGCCGAGCAGCGGATAGTCGCTGTGCACCGCCGCCAGCATGGTCTCGCGCATGGCGGATTCGATGTAACCCCGGGCAAACAGGGCGGTGACCGATTCAAGCGACCCTTGATCCGGGCCGTGATACTCCTCGTCGAACACCGGGCTGGGCTCTGCCACGGCGCTTTGCACCACCGCATCGGGATCCTGCTGCGGGACCACCACGGCAGGCTGGGGAGCGACGGGTTTGGCAGGCGTCACCGGCTTGCGCGGTGCGCTCTGGCTGCAGGCACCCAGTGCCAGGGCGAGCGCCACACAGGCCAGCGCACGGGAATGAGTATTCATCTTCATGATTGCTAACGAACTCCTTTAGGATTCCTGAGCGGGCTTCTCATTGCTCGCAGGTTCTACCCGGGTGACCAGCAACTGGTCAATCTTGTAACTGTCGATGTCCACCACTTCGAACTTGTAACCGGCATATTTGACCGAGTCGGTGCGCTTGGGGATCTTGCGCAGCATGTACATGATGAAACCGGCGATGGTCTCGTAGTTCTGGTTTTCCGGGAACTCCTCGATGTCGAAGGCGCGCATCACGTCGGAGATGGGGGTCACCCCGTCCACCAGCCAGGAGTTCTCGTCCCGCTGGACGATCTGCTCTTCCACCACGTGGGTGGCCCACTCCCCCATGACGGTACTCATCAGGTCATTCATGGTGACGATGCCCACCACCAGGGCGTATTCGTTCATCACCACCGCAAAATCGCCGCGATGGTTCTTGAAGTATTCCATTGCCTCGTAGAGGTTGAGGGTGTCGGGAATGATGATGACGTTCTGCACCAGGGAGCCGCTGTTGAGATCGATGCTCTGGCCGCTGATGACGCGGATCAGCAGCTCCTTGGCATCCACGAACCCCTTGATGCTGTCGAGGTTGTGGTCGCACACCAGGAACTTGTTGTGGGGGTGCTCGGCGATCTTCGCCTTGATGCTCTCCTCCCCCTCTTGCAGGGTGAAGTAGATGAGGCTCTCCCGCGCCGTCATGGCGGAAGTGACACCCAGAGACTGGAGCTCGAACACGTTCTCGATGAGCTGGTGCTCCTCGCGCTGGATGACACCGGCTTCGGCACCTGCATCCATCACCGCATAAATATCGTCGGAGGTGATCTCGTCGTTGCGCACCATGGAGATGCGCATCAGCCGGAACAGGCCGTTGGCCATGCCGTTGAACAGCCACACCAGCGGCATCAGCAAGGTGACGCACAGCATCATGGGACGCACCACCACCACAGCGATCCGCTCGGGCATGGTCATGGCAAGGCGCTTGGGCATCAGGTCCGCTATCAGGATGAACATGCCGGTGACGAAGACAAACGAGGCCGCAGAGCTAATCTGGCCGAGCCAGGGCCCCTGGTAGAAGCCGGCAATCAGCTCCCTGATGGCGGGATTGAGGGCGGATTCCCCCAGGATACCGCCGAGGATGGCGACGGTATTGAGGCCTATCTGCACCACGGTAAAGAAGTTGCCCGGCTGGGCCTGCAATGCCAGCACCTTCTCGGCGTGGCGGTTGCCCTCGTCGGCCATCACCTGCAACTTGATCTTGCGGGAGGCGGCAAGGGAGATCTCGGAGAGTGAGAAGAACACGCTGCCGGCGACCAGCAGCATCAGAAAGAACAAACTATCGGCAAAACTCATGATTAACCTATTGCTACAGCCGCCTTAGCACAAGACGGCAAACTGGGCCCGGGAAACCGGACCGTGATTCCATCCGGGACTCACACAGGGGCCATATTCTAGCAGAAAAGCGCCCGCTGGGTGGCGTTATCTTGAACTGCCGTGCCATGCAATGAAAAAGGCGCTCAAAGCGCCTTTTTATTCAATCAGGGCTGGATTCCCGTCGTGCAGCCGCGACGGGAGCTCCACCCAAGGCGCCCCATCAGCCCTTGCCCAGCAGATCGCTCAGGTCATCGGCCTTGGTGTGACGCACATCCTTGCCCTTGACGTAGTAGACGATGTACTCGCAGATGTGCTGGCAGCGATCGCCGACCCGCTCGATGGCCCGTGCCGCCCAGAGCACGTTGAGCACCTGGGGGATGGTGCGGGGATCTTCCATCATGTAGGTCATCAGCTCGCGGATGATGGACTCGTACTCCCGATCCACCTTGTCATCTTCCTTGTAGACCGCCAGGGCGGCATCCAGATCCATGCGGGCGAAGGCGTCGAGCACGTCGTGGAGCATCTTGATGGTGCGACGCCCCATGTTCTCCAGCGACACCAGCGGTGGCTGGGGCTTGTTGGCGTTGTCGGTCAGCATGCGGGCAATCTTGTCCGCCACGTCGCCGATCCGCTCCAGATCCGTGATGGTCTTGATGATGGCCATCACCAGCCGCAGGTCGGACGCGGTGGGCTGACGCTTGGCGATGATGCGGGTGCACTCCTCGTCGATCGCCACTTCCATGGCGTTGACCTTGTGGTCGTTGGCCACGATCTTGCGCGCCGCATCCAGATCCTGGCCATGGATGGCGGCGATGGCGTCGGTGAGTTGCTTCTCCACCAGCCCCCCCATCACCAGTACCTGGTTGCGCACGCTCTCAAGCTCGGCATTGAACTGACCGGAGATGTGTTTGTTGAGGTTCATATTGTCCATACCAGTAATCCTTGTTGCTCCGATTATGCCTTAGCCGTTGAACTGACTGCCAATCTGTTTGTTGATGCCCATCTTGTTCATCTCAATCACCCTTGTTGCACCAACATGCCTTAGCCGTTGAACTGGCTGCCAATCTGCTTGTTGATGCTCAACTTGCTCATCTCAATCACCGGCATCCCTTAGCCGTAACGACCGGTAATGTAGTCTTCGGTCTTCTTCTTGGCCGGGGTGGTGAAGATGGTGTTGGTATTCGAGTACTCGATGAGTTCCCCCATGTACATGAACGCGGTCTGATCCGAGACCCGCGCCGCCTGCTGCATGTTGTGGGTTACGATCACCACGGTGAACTGGCTCTTGAGCTCGTTGATGAGCTCCTCGATGGTGAGGGTGGAGATGGGGTCCAGCGCCGAGGTCGGTTCATCGAGCAACAGCACTTCCGGCTCGATGGCGATGGCACGGGCAATCACCAGACGCTGCTGCTGACCGCCGGAGAGACCAAAGGCGTTGTCATGCAGACGATCCTTCACTTCCTCCCACAGGGCGGCACCGCGCAGGGAACGCTCGGCGGCCTCGTCCAGGGTACGGCGGTCGTTGATGCCCTGCAGGCGCAGGCCGTAGACCACGTTCTCGTAGATGGACTTGGGGAAGGGGTTGGGGCGCTGGAACACCATGCCCACCTGACGGCGAAGGGCGGAGACATCCACGCTCTTGTCATAGATGTTGTGGCCGTGCAGCTGGATCTCCCCCTCGATGCGGCAGATCTCCACCAGATCGTTCATCCGGTTGATGCAGCGCAGCAAAGTGGACTTGCCGCAACCGGACGGGCCGATGAAGGCGGTGACCTGACCCTTGGGGATCTTCATGTTGACGTTGAACAGCGCCTGCTTGTTGCCGTAGTACAGGTTGAGATCCTTCACCTCCAGCGCAGTCTGCTCCGGGGTCAGGTTGAGCAGGTCGGTGGCGGTGTGCGGGGCCGAACTCGGTGTTACGTTGATCATCTGTTTACCTCAAATTCTCTTGGTGGCAGCGGGCAAACGTCTTGCCCGCTGCCGGAATATCTGGTTGGCAGGGAAGACCCCTGCCCGTCTCTGTAATGGCTGGATTAATGTTCCAGCGACCGGAATTTCTCGCGCAGGTGGTTACGAATACCGATCGCCGTCAGGTTGAGGCCGACGATCACCGTCACCAGCAGGAAGGAGGTGGCGTAGACCAGAGGACGCGCCGCCTCGACGTTCGGGCTCTGGAAGCCCACGTCATAGATGTGGAAGCCCAGGTGCATGAACTTGCGCTCCACGTGCAGGTACGGGAAGTTGCCGTCCATCGGCAACGTGGGAGCAAGCTTCACCACCCCCACCAGCATCAGCGGCGCCACCTCGCCCGCCGCACGGGCAATCGCCAGGATAAGGCCGGTCATGATGGCCGGGCTGGCCATGGGCAGCACGATGCGCCAGAGGGTCTCGGCCTGGGTGGCACCCAGCGCCAGCGAACCCTGGCGAATGGTGCTCGGGATCCGGGCCAGCCCCTCTTCGGTGGAGACGATCACCACCGGCAGGGTCAGGATGGCCAGGGTCAGCGCCGACCAGATGACACCAGGGGAGCCGAAGGTCGGGCTCGGCAGCGCTTCCGGGTAGAAGAGGCGGTCGATGCTGCCCCCCAGGGTGTAGACGAAGAAGCCCAGACCAAACACGCCGTAGACGATGGAGGGTACCCCCGCCAGGTTGATCACCGCGATGCGGATGATCTTGGTCAGGCTGTTCTTGCCCGCGTACTCGTGCAGGTAGACCGCCGCCACCACCCCGAGCGGGGTCACGATGATGGCCATCAGGATCACCATGAAGACGGTGCCGAAGATGGCCGGGAAGACGCCACCCTCGGTGTTCGCCTCCCGAGGGTCATCGGAGACGAACTTGCCAATCTGGTGGAACCAGTGACCCACCTTGGCCATCAGGCTCATGTCGTTGGGCCAGACTACATCCAGCACCCGGGACATGGGCATGGTCACCAGCTCGCCGCGCATGTCCTTGACGGTGATGCTGTCTCTGTCCGCCTGGGTACGCAGGGAGAAGAGCTCTTTCTCCAGCACCTGGTAACGGTCGTTGAGCGCCTGACGCTCGCTCGCCAGCTCGGCTTTAAGCTGATCGGTCAGCTTGTCATCCAGCTCGGCCTTGCGCTCTTTCAGGCGCAGGCGCTCCAGCTGGTAGTTGATGCTGCCGATGGCCCCTTTTTGCAGGTCGTTGGCTTGGCTTGAGAGGCCGTTGGCACGGGCCAGCACCCGCTGCAAGGCGGGATGCAGTTCCGTGGTCAGCTCCTGGCCATCTTCCTTCACCGAGGTGATGTAACCATAGAAGTTGCCGTTGGTGGCGCGTTCCACCATGGCGAGCTCCGCCGGCTGGGCGCGCGATTTGATATCGGTCTCCAGCACCCAGCGAAAATCGAGGTCCACGAACTCCCGGTTGCCGGTCTTGACCAGATAACGGGTAATCTCTTCGCGATCCTCCCCTTCCAGCGCCTGGCCTGCGGCGCGCAGGCGCTCCACCGGCACCAGCTCCCGGTCGTTGATCTCGCCAATCAGGACGCTCTTGTTGCCGCTTGCATCTTCAAGTTGCCACTCATAGATGGGATGGGGCCAGAAATAGACCAGACCACGCCAGCCAATCAGCAACAACAGACCCAGTACGGCCACCAGACTCAGGCTGACGGCGCCCCCCGTCATCCAGATCCAGGGGGCCCCCGATTTAAACCACTTACCCATTGTCGATTCCTTAGTCCTTACAGAGAGCTGTACTTTTCACGCAACCGCTGGCGGACGAATTCGGCCAGGGTATTGAACAAGAAGGTGAACACAAACAGCACGAAGGCGGCGAGGAAGAGCACCCGGTAGTGGGAGCTGCCCACTTCCGATTCCGGCATCTCCACCGCGATGTTCGCCGCCAGGGTCCGCAACCCCTGGAACATGGAAAAGTCCATGATGGGGGTGTTGCCGGTGGCCATCAGCACGATCATGGTCTCGCCCACGGCGCGGCCAAGGCCCATCATCACCGCCGAGAAGATGCCCGGGCTCGCGGTGAGGATCACCACCCGGCTCAGGGTCTGCCACGGGGTCGCCCCCAGCGCAAGCGAGCCCTGGGTCAGGTGCTTGGGCACCGAGAAGACCGCGTCTTCGGCGATGGAGAAGATGGTGGGGATGACCGCAAAGCCCATGGCAATACCAACCACCAGGGAGTTGCGCTGGTCAAACTTGATGCCCATGTCGTGGGTCAGCCAGATGCGCGAATCACCGTGCATGAAGGCGTTCTCGATGATGGGGCTCAAGGCGAAAGCGCCCCAACCGATGAACAGCAGCACAGGGATAAGCAGAATGGCGTGCCAGCCTTCCGGCAGCCAGGTGCGGCCGCGCTCCGGCAGATAATTCCACACCAGGGCGGTGAGCAGCATGCCCATGGGCAGCAGGATCAGCAGCAGGATCACCCCGGGCAGGGCCCCTTCGATGATGGGAGCGAGCCACAGACCCGCCAGGAAGCCGAGGATGACGGTCGGCAGCGCCGCCATGATCTCCACCGTCGGCTTGACGTATTTGCGCAGCCCCGCCGACATGAAGTAGGCGGTATAGATGGCTCCGGCGACACCCAGGGGCACCGCGAACACCATGGCATAGAAGGAGGCTTTCAAGGTACCGAACACCAGGGGCACCAGGCTCAGCTTGGCTTCGAAGTCGTTGCTGGCGGAGGTGGACTGCCACACGTACTGGGGCTCGGGATAGCCTTCATACCACACCTGTTGCCAGAGGGCAGACCAGGTTACCTCGGGGTGATCGTTCTCGACGTCAAAGACCTTGAAGTCATCCCCCTGCTGGGTCAACAGCAGGTTGTGGCGAGGAGAGATGGCAACGGCAGCCAGGTTGCCCCCGTCAATCTTCTCGCCAAGCAGCTTGGCTTCGCCGGTGGCATGGAAGAAGTTGATGGTGCCGTCGCTGCCTGCGCTGATGAAGCCCTTGCGAAAGTGCTCGGGGGTCAGCAGGGCGACCGGCGCGTCACCCTTGAAGTCACGGATCTGGGTGAACTGGCGCTTGCCATCCTTTGCCACCTCGAACCACTGGGAGATGACGCCGTTGTCGTTGCCCACCAGCAGGGAGGACGCACCGGAGAGCAGGGCCACCTGGGTCACGCTGGCATTGGGGGCGTTGATCTCCATGACATTGCGCAGGGAGATGTCGCTCAGGTTGTGGATGTCATAGACCGACAGGCGGTTGCCCTCGCGCACGAACAACAGGCGCAGGTTCGGGGTCAGCAGCATCTGGTCAACATGGCGTGGCAGGGACGGAATGGTGTAGGTCTGGCTGCTCCACTCGATTTCGCCGGAGAGGAAATTCTCCTCGCCGCTCATCACCATCAGCACACCACGACCATCTTCGGTCACGGCCGCAGTCGCCATCTTGTCCTTGGTCGCCTCGAAGACCATGCGCGTCAGCGCCTTGCCCTGGGGATCGATCACCACGGGGGTCTCGCCGAAGGGATATTGCAGGCTGGGCTCAATGACGCGAACGTCATTGGGATAGGAGATCTTGAAATAGGGTTGCACCACCTGAGCCTTGCCGTTGGCAAACCCATAGGCGATGAGTTTCTGGCCCGGCGCAGGCGGCGCGACCGCCGTGATCTCGCCGTTCACCTGCGCCTCGCCAATCACCTGTCCGGTCTTGATCTTGCCATCCGGTTGCACGGCAAAGAATTTGACCTTCCCCAGGTCGCTGAAGCGGTAACCTATCTCGTTTTGCTCCTCGACCCCGAGCCAGGCGGTCTTGCCCTTGATGGGCAGAGTGAAGGAAGCAGTGCTCTCCATGCTGGCGCCATTGAAGATGGGCTTCACCACATAAAGCAGGTAGAAGAAGATAAGCAACAGCGCCACCAGCACCAGGGCTCCCCCTGTGGTGACGCCATATTTGGCCAATTTATCCTTGATCCGGCGTTTTCGACTGCCCGCCATGACCAGATTTAACGATTCCGATGACATGCAAGACCTCAATGTGAGCTAGGCTTGGCGGCATTATATGGCGGATGCATGACAGTTTTGTTACATCAACAGCGGCAAAGAGCGCGGGCTTCATCGCAGGGGTGGCAGTTGATATTCGGTGGGAAGCAGGCCGCCGGTCTGGCAGTGAAAAAAAGCAAACGGGGCCATCAGGCCCCGCTGTCATCTTGAGGAAGCGCCTCTTTCGCGCCGAGTCTGGCCGCCTTCTTCTCGGCGCGGCGCCGTTTGAAGAAATCCGACAGCTGGGCCGAGCAGGCGTCGGCGAGTACCTCCCCCGTCAGTGCCACCTGGTGGTTGTGGCGGGGATCCAGCAGGATGTCGAACACAGAACCTGCCGCCCCCGTCTTCAAATCCCGGGCACCATAGACCACCCGCTTGACCCGGCTGTGGATGAGGGCGCCGGCACACATGCAGCAGGGCTCCAGCGTCACATAGAGGGTGGTGTCGAGCAGGCGATAGTTTTCAAGCTGCTTGCCCGCTTCCCGAAGCGCCATCACCTCGGCATGGGCGCAGGCGTCGTGCTCGCTGATGGAACGATTCCACCCCTCTGCCACTATCTTGTCCCCCAGCACCAGCACGGCGCCCACCGGGATCTCGCCTATCCCCTCTGCCCTGGCTGCCAGGGCCATGGCATGGCGCATCCAGCGTTCGTCCTGCTCGCGCTGGCTGATCTGTGCTGCAACTTCAGATGGTTTCACGCCCTGATCCTCTCGTCGATATGATGTCGGCTTGCCTGGCCCCTGCACGGCATCGGCCGCGC
Source organism: Aeromonas sp. Prich7-2 (assembly GCF_017939255.1). NCBI lineage: Bacteria > Pseudomonadati > Pseudomonadota > Gammaproteobacteria > Aeromonadales > Aeromonadaceae > Aeromonas > Aeromonas sp. Prich7-2. The sequence goes on along the minus strand of NZ_JAGKRI010000106.1, from coordinate 4,818 downwards.
ACTCCCGGATTGCTGCGTCCCGGCCCTGGGCACACCGGGCCCCTTCCCCCTCGCGCTGACCGGTAGCCGGTAGCCCACGGCAGAAGATGCTGTCAATGAAAGAGAGGCCAAAGGCCCCGGCGACATCGGAACGCCCCGAGTTGGGTGTTCGCCACCCTGTGCCCGCCTAAGGGGGCGGCGATTATGCCAAAACTCCGGCCGGGGCCCAAGTTGCATCTTGGCTGAACAATAAAGAAGCAGTCGGCATCTCCCTGATAAAAAAGGAGTTGCGCCCGCCATATCATCCGATTAGACTTCCTCCCCGTCAGCCGAGCTGACTCCGTCGGTGTGTAGCGCAGCCAGGTAGCGCATCTGCATGGGGTGTAGAGGGTCGGAGGTTCGAATCCTCTCACACCGACCAAATTCCCCGAAAATAGCCCAGTCAAACGACTGGGCTATTTTTTTGCCTGCACGCCCGACGCTTGCCTCTTTTCCTCTCGCCTCCCCCGTTCATCGGGTCGCCGCTTTTTATTGGCATGAATTTTATACAGAACCACTTGAAGCTTTCATAAAGTGCCGCTAGGATACGCAACTTTTCCGCCGGCCATAAAAACAGGGAGGTGGACACTAGGGTGATGGAATCACCGACCGGCTTGCAATCAATGAGGCAAGCATCCATGACCCAAGCTGCTGACTCCCAGCCCGTTCAGCCCCTGATCTCCCCCACGCCCTCCGAGCTCGATTCCGCAGAGCACGGGTTTGGCAGTTCAGTGCACCTCGATGTGATCGATCTCGCCGCCCCGGATGAAGATTACTGAGACGAGCCCGTGCCATAGTGCGGTTCAAGACGCCGGTTTTGCTGTCCGGCACCACCCTTGACCCCGGCCAACAGACCGCCACCGCAAATAACGATAAAATGCTAGTTTTTCTTCAAAAATCAGTTTAATTGACCATCTTCTGCGCCCCAACCTCCCTCTCCTTCATGGACACGCCGTGATACAAACCTACGTTATTGCTCGTCATTTCCCTCTCTCATGTTCGCCTTCGCCATTTTGACCCAATTTGACATTTTAGTTTTAAACATCAGTTCACTACCCGGTCACTTCATAGCCCTCATGCAGGCTGGATTGAACGAAGGCATTTCATACAGCTGTTTTTGCAAAGCTTGGAGTAATGTCGGGATTTGTTTTTGCATTTGTAATTTTATTACGTAATTAGTTACATTTTTAACCCATCCCCTCTACCGAAATCCTCCCCCCTGCCGCCCCGGCGACCCAAGAGCATAACCATCTGCAAAGAGCTTTTACACTAATCACATAAATCCATTTAAAACAGCATCTTAACTATCATCAAAAAACACCCGTTTTAAAAATCAAGTTGACGAATCCGCCATTCTTTTGCACCTTATGAATCGTGTTACCCCGCTGTTACGGGGAGTTTGAAAGAAAGGGATATAGACGTTAGTCGTAGTTAATAAATTCAAAATGTAACTTTTGGAGGAGTACCCACTATGTCGGCACCGGCCCAGACCATCAGCAGCACCCGCCTGCGCATTCAAGGCGAGATGCTTCCCGATTACGCGCAGATCCTGACGCCGGATGCGGTGGCCCTGGTGTCCGAACTGGTGGAACGTTTCGCTCCCCAACGCAATGAGCTGCTGAAGCAGCGAGTCGCACGCCAGGCCCGTATCGATGGCGGCGAGTTGCCGGACTTCCTGCCAGAGACCGCCCACATTCGCGATGGTGACTGGACGGTGCGCGGCATTCCCGCCGATCTGCAGGACCGCCGTGTGGAGATCACCGGCCCGGTCGAGCGCAAAATGGTGATCAATGCCCTCAACGCCAACGTCAAGGTCTTCATGGCCGACTTCGAGGACTCCCTGGCCCCGGCATGGAACAAGGTGATCGAGGGCCAGATCAACCTGCGCGATGCGGTCAACGGCACCATTGCCTACCAGAGCCCGGAGGGGAAGGCCTATACCCTGAATCCCAACCCGGCCGTGCTCATCTGCCGGGTTCGCGGTCTGCATCTGCCGGAGAAGCACGTCACCTTTGATGGTGCCCCCATTCCCGGCGGCCTGTTCGACTTCGCCCTCTATTTCCTGCACAACCACAAGGCGTTGCTGGCCAAGGGCTCCGGTCCCTACTTCTACGTACCCAAGCTGCAGAGCCATCTGGAAGGGCGCTGGTGGAGCGAGGTGTTCGCCTGGACCGAGGACAAATTCGGTCTGCCCCGCGGTACCATCAAGGCCACCGTGCTCATCGAAACCCTGCCGGCGGTATTCGAGATGGACGAGCTGCTCTATCAGATGAAGGATCACATCGTCGCCCTCAACTGCGGTCGCTGGGACTACATCTTCAGCTATATCAAGACCTTGAAAAACCACCCGGATCGCGTCCTGCCGGATCGTCAGGTGGTGACCATGGACAAGCCGTTCCTCTCTGCCTATTCGCAACTCCTTATCAAGACCTGCCACAAACGCGGCGCGCTGGCGATGGGGGGCATGGCCGCCTTTATCCCGGCCAAGGATCCGGCAGTGAACGCCGAAGTCTTCGCCAAGGTGCACGCGGACAAGCAGCGCGAGGCCGACAACGGCCACGACGGCACCTGGGTCGCCCACCCCGGCCTCGCCGATACCGCCATGGCGGTGTTCAACGCCACCATTCCGGTGGGTGCCCAGAACCAGATCGGCGTGCTGCGCGAGCAGGATGCCCCCATCACGGCCGCCGACCTGCTGGCCCCCTGTGAGGGTGATCGCACCGAGGCGGGCATGCGCACCAATATCCGCGTCGCCCTGCAATACCTGGAAGCCTGGATCAACGGCAATGGCTGCGTGCCCATCTACGGACTGATGGAAGATGCCGCCACCGCCGAGATCTCCCGCACCTCCATCTGGCAGTGGATCCGCCACGGCAAGACCCTCTCCAACGGTCAGGCAGTGACCAAGGCGCTGTTCCGCCAGATGCTGGCCGAGGAGCAGGAGGTGGTCAGAGGCGAAGTGGGCGAGGCCCGCTGGCAATCGGGCCGTTTCGCCGAGGCAAGCGCCCTGATGGACGAGATCACCTGCGCCGACACACTCATCGATTTTCTGACGCTGCCCGGCTACGAGCGGCTGTGAGACCCGGGCCGGTAACGGCCCCCATAACAAGTCAATGGAAACGTGAAATCAATGAAAGAGGGAACTGATATGGCACTGACCCGTGAGCAACAGATCCAGGCTATCGAGAAAGACTGGGCAGAAAACCCCCGCTGGAAAGGGATCAAGCGCGGCTACAGCGCCGAGGACGTGGTGAACCTGCGTGGCAGCCTGCAGCCGACACACACTCTGGCCCAACGCGGCGCCGACAAACTGTGGGAGCTGATCCACGGCGGCGCCAAGAAAGGCTATGTAAACTGCCTCGGCGCCCTGACCGGCGGCCAGGCGGTGCAGCAGGCCAAGGCCGGCATCGAAGCCATCTATCTCTCCGGCTGGCAGGTGGCGGCGGACAACAACCTCTCCTCCACCATGTACCCGGATCAGTCCCTCTACCCGGCCAACTCCGTCCCCTCCGTGGTGGAGCGCATCAACAACTCCTTCGCCCGGGCCGACCAGATCCAGTGGGCCAACAAAGTTGGACCAGAGGACAAGGGCTTCATCGACTATTTCCTGCCCATAGTAGCGGATGCGGAAGCCGGTTTCGGCGGCGTGCTGAACGCCTTCGAGCTGATGAAGGGGATGATTGAAGCGGGCGCCGCCGGCGTACACTTCGAAGATCAGCTCGCGTCCGTGAAAAAATGCGGCCACATGGGCGGCAAGGTACTGGTCCCGAGCCAGGAAGCGGTGCAAAAGCTTATCGCAGCCCGCCTCGCGGCAGATGTCTGCGGTACCACCACCCTGGTCATCGCCCGCACCGACGCCAACGCAGCGGATCTGCTGACCACGGATGCCGATCCCTACGATGCCGGCTTCCTGACCGGTGAGCGCACCAGCGAGGGCTTCTACAAGGTGCAGGCCGGCATCGAGCAGGCCATCTCCCGCGGCCTGGCCTACGCCCCTTACGCCGACATGGTGTGGTGCGAGACCGCCAAGCCCGATCTGGACGAGGCGCGCAAATTTGCCGAGGCCATCAAGGCCCAGTACCCGGACAAGATCCTGGCCTACAACTGCTCCCCGAGCTTCAACTGGAAGAAGAACCTGGACGATGCCACCATCGCCCGCTTCCAGCAGGAGCTCTCCGACATGGGCTACAAGTACCAGTTCATCACCCTGGCGGGTATCCACAACATGTGGTTCCACATGTACGAGCTGGCCTACCAGTACGCCCGTGGCGAGGGAATGAAGCACTATGTCGAGATGGTGCAGCAGCCGGAATTCGCCGCCGCCGAGCGGGGCTACACCTTCGTGGCGCACCAGCAGGAAGTGGGTACCGGTTACTTCGACAAGGTGACCACCGTCATTCAGGGCGGCCAGTCGTCGGTGACCGCGCTGACCGGCTCGACCGAAGAAGATCAGTTCCACTGATAGCTGTGTAATGCTCGCAAACAAACCCCGGCCAAGTCCCGGGGTTTGTCGTTATGGGGCTTAGAACCTATCCCAGTAGGCGTAATCGTTGAAGGCAGTTTGAACACGGACAGCGCGCAGAAACCGGAGCGTACTGTAGTACGTGAGGATTTCGAGCACTGCCCAGGTTCAAAATGGCGAATAAGATAGCCTATTGACATCCTCCCCCACCTTAGCGCTTCGCGTCACAGGAGGGGGATTCCCATTACTGGGTGATAGCTGCTCGCGCAGTACCGGGTTCCTGCTTCATCGGGCGGCCTGATTGCACCACGCCTCCACAGGCTAAAACGGCGTGTCCC
>NZ_JAGKRI010000010.1:0-73387 GCF_017939255.1 Aeromonas sp. Prich7-2 | reverse complement strand
ACCCGATGCACACGAGTGTGCTGGAAGGGGTGAACAACAAGATCAAAGTGATAAAGCGTATGGCATATGGATTTAGGGACTCAGAATACTTTTTTCTGAAAATCAAGGCGGCCTTCCCCGGAAAGCCGCGATGAACCTAAAAAAAGCCGACCCAAGGATCGGCAAGTGCGTCAGAGGTGCCACGCCGGGCCGCTCACTCTGCTGCACGGGGCAAGGTCAGGCCGATGCACCGCATCGGCCAGGAGAGAGGGTCATTTGCGCAGCAGGTAGAGAGCCGCCACGTTGCGGGCCGTGAGCTGCAGGTTGGTGGTGGCGGTGGCCAGCGCCTCCGGCAGGGACATGGCCCGATTGACCACGGCGAACACCGCATCCAGTCCGTGCTCGTGCACCACGCCGCAGTCATCGGTGAGGCATCCGGCGATGCCGATCACCGGCTTGCCGAACTGCTTGGCACAACGAGCTACCCCGATGGGCGTCTTGCCATGGATGGTCTGGCTGTCGATGCGGCCCTCGCCGGTGATGACCAGATCCGCATCGGCCACTTCATCGGCCAATTTCAGCGCCTCGATCACGATCTGGATGCCGGGTTTGAGCTCGGCACCGAGCAGCCCCACCAGGGCTGCCCCCATGCCGCCTGCGGCCCCCGTTCCCGGGATCTCCTTCACCTGCTTGCCAAGCGCCTGCTCGATGCAGTCCGCGTAACGGGCCAGATTGGCATCCAGCTCGGCCACCATCTCGGGAGTTGCCCCCTTCTGCGGACCGAACACGGCGGACGCCCCTTTGGGGCCGCACAGCGGATTGTCCACGTCGCAGGCCACCTCGATGGTGAGTCCGCTCAGACGGGGATCCAGCCCGCTCAGGTCGATGGTGGCCAGCTCGGCCAGACCGGCACCGCCCGGCGCGATGGGGGTATCATCTGCTTTCAGGAGCTTGCCGCCGAGTGCCTGGATCATGCCGGCACCGCCGTCATTGGTGGCGCTGCCGCCGATGCCGAGGATGAGGTGGTTCACCCCCATCTCCAGCGCGGCCAGGATCAGCTCCCCGGTGCCGACACTGGAGGTGAGCCGCGGATTGCGCAGCTCGGGCGCAACCAGATGGAGGCCGGAGGCCGCCGCCATCTCGATGACGGCGCGCTTGCCATCCCCCAGCAGGCCCACGAAGCCCTGCACCCTGTTGCCGAGGGGGGCGGTCACCTCGACCGGCAGGATGCGACCACCGGTGGCATCCACCAGAGACTGCACCGTCCCCTCGCCGCCATCGGCCATGGGCAGCTTGACGTAGGTGGCATCCGGCAGCACCTGCTTGAAACCGGCCTCGATGGCATCGGCCACCGCCATGGCGCTCAGGCTCTCCTTGAATGAATCGGGGGCGATCACAATTTTCATATCAGTTCCTTAGGCGAGGCCAAACACGCCAAACATCAGGGTGGAGACAACGGCGATGGTCAGACCGACCGCGGTTTCGTAGGGGATGAGCTTGAGTCGCTCGCCGACGCCCATGTGGACGCTGCCGCCGGTGGCATGGAAGAAGGAGCCGTGGGGCATGTGGTCAAACACGGTGGCGCCGGCGTGGATCATGGCGGCCCCTGCCAGGCTGCTGATCCCCAGTTCAATCAGAGTGGCGCTGAACACGTTGGAGGCCACCACAGTCCCGGCCGTGGTCGAGGCGGTCGCCAGCGACATCAGGGCACCGGAGATGGGGGCCAGCAGATAGGAGGGCAGACCGGAAGCGGTCAGGCCACTGATGAGCACATCTTTCAGGCCGGAGTTGGCGATGATGCCCGCCAGGGTACCCGTCCCCAGCAGCATGATGGCCACCGGCGCCATGCGGGCCAGGCCCGAGACGGCAAACTGGTTCACCTTGGTGAACTTGCCCATCATCAGGGCACCGACCAGGCCGCCGAGAGGCAGCGCAATGAGCGGGTCCACCACGATGCCGGCGATGGGACGCAGGGCCAGCAGCAGGATGGCGACCAGGGGCGCACTGATGGCGGCGGCAAAGCCGGGCAACTTGGCACCGTCAACGCTCACCACCTCGTCGGCGGCCACCTTGCTGCCCCGGTTGTTGAGGCGCTTGGCGAGCCAGTAGGCCATCACCAGACCGAACAGGCCGGGAATGATGCCCGCCGCCATCACCGAGGTGAGAGGCAGGTGGAAGGCATCGGCTGCCGCGATGGCGTTGGGGTTGGGAGACATGACGTTGCCCGCCTTGCCACCGCCTATCATCGCCAGCAGGATGGCCGCCTTGGAGAGATCGGCACGGCGGGCGATGGCCAGCGCAATGGGGGCGACCGTGATGACGGCCACGTCCACGAAGACGCCGACCGCGGTCAGGATCAGGGTGGCCAGCGCCAGGGCCAGCAGGGCGCGGGTTTCGCCGAGTTTCTTGACGATGGTCTCGGCGATGGTGGTGGCGGCGCCCGATTCGATGAGCACCCCGGCCAGCACACCCGCCGCCAGGATCCGCATCACTGCCGTGGTGATCCCCTGGGCGCCGCCGATCATCAGGGCGACGGTCTGGGTCAGGTCGGCGCCACCGATCAGGCCACCGGCCAGGGCACCGACAATCATGCCGTAAGCGGGCGGCACCTTCTTCAGGATGAGGAAGATGGCGATGGAAAGCGCGGCGAGCGCGCCGAGCGCGGAGACTGGGATCATGACGGGCACCTTATTGTTGTAATGAGTGGCGCCATTATGGGGATCCCCGCCTGGAATGCTTTGGCCATAAAACCAAAAAAAGCATTTACCGGCCTTGTATTTTTGTTGGAAAAGACAAATCAGCTATCGAGACTGAGCCCGAGATAGAGCAGAAATTTGTCATCTAACTTATTGAAATTCAAACCGGTTATCTGCTCTATCCGGGTCAGTCGATAACGCAGGGTGTTGGGGTGAATGAACAGGGCTTCGGCACAGGGATGCAGATCACAATCCTGCAAGAAATATTGGCGCAGCGTCTTTTGCAGCGTTCCCTTTGTGTCCTCCTGCGCCAGCTTTTGCAGCGGAGCCCGCAGCTGATCCGCCTGCCAAGAGTCCGCCAGGGTGCCGAGCAGCACTGAGAGCCGGTAATCCTCGAAGAAATAGACCTGCTTGCGGGGCGACTGGCGCATGCCACGGCGCAAGGTGTCTCGCGCCGTCTGGTAGGAGAGCGCCAGCCCGGGGATGCCGGCGAAGTAATCACCCACCCCGATGCGAACCTTGAAATGGGGAATACGGGAGAGCAGCTGCCGGATCCGGCTGCGCTCCTGCGCCGACTGCCAGACGCCGTCGCTGAGCTGGGCGGGTTTGAGCACCACTATCTCGTCCAGGCCGTTGATGGCCACCAGGTTGTCCCGCTCCGGGTTTTCCAGCAGGTGAACCAGCTCCCTCACCTGGGCGGGCTCGGCCTCCTCCAGCGCCAGCACGGCCACCACCCGGGGCTGGGCGAGATCCAGCTCGAGGAAGCGGGCCACCTGTTGCAGTTGATCGGCCCGCCCTTCGCCGCGAATGAGCTGCAACACCAGCTCCTCCTTGTGGCGCTTGTCCCACTGCAACTGCTCGGTGAGTGCCGCCTGTTCCAGGATGAGCTCGGCGGTCATGCGCACCAGCTCGGCGTAAGCACGCACTTCGTCCGGATCGCCCGAGATGCCGATGACGCCGAGCAGCTCCCCCTGATAGGCGATGGGCAGGTTGATGCCGGGCCTCACTCCCTTGAGCTCCCGGGCGGTGGCCTCGCTTATCTCCACCACCCGGTTCTCGGTCAGGGCCAGCACGGCCCCCTCGTGGCGCTGGTGCAGCCGCTCCGGATTGCCGGACGCAATGATGAGTCCCCGCTCATCCATGACGTTGACCGAGAACGACAGGATCTTCATCGCCCGGCTGACTATCTGATGCGCGAGCGCGTCGTTGAGCTGCATTGCCTCTCCATACCATTCGTTGACAGGGTCCCCGGCGTGCGCCATCACCGGGATCACCCGTTAAAGATTCCACATCATCAAGACAAGCGCGGGGGGGATCGCTAGAATAGGCCACTTTACGCTATCAGTGCCCCACCATGGATCAAGGATCCGGCATCATGCCGCTTTGCGCCGTGGTGGTTTCACCCTCCGATATGGACTCCGCTATGGATTATGAATTTCGCCGCGACCCGTTCGGTGGCTATCGCGCCCGGTTCTCCATGGGCCATGAAGCCATCGGCCAGTGGTTGATCGACGAGGTGGGCAAGGACGAGGAGAAGCTCGACGAGCTGTTCGCCATCATCGACCAGCTCTCCAGCCGGGCCCGCACCGAATACCGGCTGCTGGGGGGCGACTACTCCCTGCTGCTGACCCACGAGGAAGCCGAGGTGAAGGCCAATGTCCTCAATATCGAGCAGGACGAGGATCTCGACGATCTCGCCTACTACGATGATGAACAGCTGGCCATGTGCGGGCTGGAAGATTTTGCCCAGGTACTCGGCTCCTGGCGCGCCTTTATCCGCAACGAGGATATGGGCTGATTACCCCCATTCGGGCGAGCATGCCCCTTGCAACCCAACAGGATTGACTATGTCCATTTACGATTTTGATGACGAACTGCCGGAAGACGAGCTGGATCAACCGAAGAAACCCGCCCAGCCCAAGAAGAAGGGCAAGCAGGTGCTGAACACCCAGGTCAACCTGAGCCCGCGCGATGCCAGCCGCCTGAACGGCATGCACGTCGAGGCCATCACCACCCTGGATGACGTCAGTCTGCCGAAGAACGTCATCTTCAAGGCCGGTCTCATCGCCCTGGGCGAGCTGGAAGCCAGCAAACGCGCCGACATCATCGCCCGGGTGATCGCCGAGTCCGGTCGCTGATACGGGAAGGCCATCGCCTCTCTCGGTGGCATCTTGCCGCCGTCCAAGCCGGAGCCCAGCTCCGGCTTTTCATTGCGCGTCTTCTGCCGGCCAGTCTCGGCCACCCCCTTTTCCTTGAACCAGACCATGGGGATCGTTAAGGTGCGCCCTTCATTCATACAAGGAGACTCGATGTTACCACTCCCCGATATCCTCATCTGGCTCGTCCTGGGGCTGGCCGTACTCTGCTGCCTCGCCCGCCGGACCAGACCCGGCATGCTCCTGTTGGGACTTGCCCTGCTTACCGCCCTCTGGCTTGAGCGACTCGCGCCCCTCGCCGCTCTTGTCAGCCTCGCCGGTCTGCTGCTGGCCTGGCGTACCCCCACCCTGCCCCCACCCTGGCGCGGCGTCGCACTGGCGCTGGTACTGCTGTGGTCCGTCGCCCTGACGCTGCATCTGGTGCCCGGCTTTGACAATCTCAGGGTGCTCGACAAGGTACAGGCGGGCCCGGCCAGCGTGCCCTTCACCCTCTACCTCAATCTGGACAAGCCGCTCATTTTCTTCGCCCTGCTGCTGGCCATCCCCGGCCTGCTCGGCCCGGGTGGAACGATGCGCTGGCGGCCGCTGTCCCTGCTCATCCTGCCGCTCGCGGCCCTGCTCATCACCGCCTGGCAACTGGGCGCCCTCAAACCCGAAGTGGGACTGCCCCACTGGTGGTGGCTGTTCGCGTTCAACAACCTGTTGTTCACCTGTGTGGCGGAAGAAGCGCTGTTCCGGGGATGCATCCAGCAAGGGGTGGCAAGCCGAAGCACGCCCTGGGCAGGTCTCCTGGTCGCCAGCCTGCTGTTCGGCGCAGCCCATCTTGCCGGTGGCCCGTTGCTGGTGTTGTTCGCCGCGCTGGCGGGGGCCTGCTATGGCCTGGCGTTCCAGCTGAGCGGGCGCCTCAGTGTCGCCATCCTGCTCCACTTCCTGTTCAACTTCGCCCACCTGGCCCTGTTTACCTATCCCCTGGCCAGCCACTGACGTCGAGCACAGGTTCACCGGGCAAAAAAATGCCCCGCCCCCGTGGGGGCAGGGCATCTGCATTCACCCTGCAATCTAGTCGACGTAGAAGGTCTGCTGGAAGGTCAGCGTCTGCTGCTGCCCCTCCCCCATGATCTTCAGGGTGAACTGGTAGGTGTCCTCATTGCGATAGGGCAGCACTGCCAGGTAATAGATGGCATTCCCCTCTTTCACCTCCTGAAAATTCAGGGGGCGAAGGGTGCCGGTCAGATTGCGGGCTTCGCCGCTGATCCCCACCGCCTGTGCCACCCCCTGCTTGTTCTGCACCGCGATATTGACGATGCCGTTATAGCGGCTGCGCTCCAGGCCATAGGTCCTGGCTACCTCGGGGGTGAGGAAGCTGGAGTTGAACGCGCTGTAGTGCACTTTCCAGGGGCCCAGCTCCTGCATCTGCTCAGCCCGCAGCGGCAGCGTCATCAGGAGTGCCAGCAGGCAACTCATCCAGGCTGTTTTCATGATGTCATCCCTCTCGTATCAACCCTGATTATCGAGCAGAGCGGCAATCTCGGCGGGGATCTGTTTTGGCGCGTCGATGGCGACCGTCTTGTGCCGACCCAGCTCCCCCCGCAGGATGCGAATCTGCCCCTTGGCCACCTTGCACTGCTTGGCCAGGTACTTGATCAGGTGACTGTTGGCCTGACCATCCACCGGCGGTGCCGTGATGGCCACTTTCAACTCGTCACCGTGCAATCCGATGATCTGATCCCGGCTCGCCTTGGGCTGGATCATCAGATGCAACACCAGCTCGTCCCCTTCCAGCAGGACAGCGGGCATCAGATCATCCACCACAACTGGCCGAACAGATCCCCCATCAGGTAGTTGATGGCCTGCAGCGCGATGAAGGCGACCAGCACGGAGAGATCCAGCCCGCCCAGTGCAGGCAGGATGCGGCGAATGGGGGCCAAGAAGGGTTCAGTGAGCTGGTGCATCACGTATTCAATGGGGTTGCGACCCTGGCTGACCCAGCTCAGGATGGCGCGGATCAGCAGGATCCAGAAGATCATGGAACCCGCTTTCTTCAACACGGTGAGCGTCGCAAACAGACAGAGAGTGAGCCAGTCCGCCTGCAGCACATTCATGCTCTTGAGCAGGACCAACTTGCCAACGGCGATCAGCAGCGCCAGCAGCACAGAGGCCATGTCCAGCCCGCCAAAACCCGGGATGACGCGGCGCAGGGGCACCACCAGCGGGTTGGTCAGCTTGACCACCATCTGGCTCATGGGATTGTAGAAGTCGGCCCGCGCCCACTGCAGCCAGACCCGCAGCAGCACCACCATGAGGTAGAGATCAAAGACAGTGTTAATCAAAAAGTAAGCCGTGTTCATCCGGGCTCCTTGCTAAAAGGGATTCAGAAAAGGGTTTCCATTTCGCCGGCCCGGGTAACGGCCGCCTGCATGGCTCTTGCGGTCAGCGGCATCAGCCCCTGCTCCTGGAATGTCTTGACGGCCTCGGCCGTGGTCCCGCCCTTGCTGGTCACCTGCTCGCGCAGGGTCTGCAGCGACAGATCGGGATTCTGCTCCACCATGGCGGCCGCCCCCAGGGCGGTTTGCTGCACCAGCAGGCGAGCCTGCTCCGGCGTAAAGCCCATGGCCTCGGCCTCCTCGGCAATCGCCTGCATGAACAGGAAGAAGTAGGCCGGGGCACTGCCCGCCGCCGCAATGACGCCGTTGATGCCGGCCTCCTCATCCACCCAGAGGGTCTTGCCCACGGATTGCATCATCTGTTCGGCCACCGCCCTATCGGCCTGCCCGATGGCGGGCGGTGCATAGAGCCCGGTCATCCCCAGCCCCAGCAAGGAGGGGGTGTTGGGCATGGTGCGAATGATGCGATCGTGACCGCCTGCCATCTCCTGCAAGCGCGCGACGCGAATGCCGGCAGCGATGGAGATGAGCAACTTGCCATCCAGCGAGCCAAGCTCGGCCACCAGCGCCGTCAGCATGCCCGCCATCAGCTGGGGCTTGACCGCCAGTACGATCACCTCGGCCTCCCGGGCCGCCTCGGCGTTGTCCTGGGTGATACGGATGCCGAACTGGCTGGCCAGTTCGTCCAGCTTGGGGCGACTGGGATTGGCGGCGATGATACGCTCTGCCGGGTAACCCGCCTGGATGAGGCCGGCAATGATACTGCGGCTCATGTTGCCTGCCCCGATGAAGGCGAGGGTTCTCTGCTGCATCAAACACTCCTGTTACTGACATCGCAGCGGATGCCGACCCAGCCTGTGCGGGCTGACAGCATCACACGCGCCTGTTTACCTGAAAAAAGCACGACCGGGGTGTTTCTCGCCCCGGCTCTTGCTCATGAATAGTCACGGGCCCCGAAGATGGCGGTCCCGACCCGCACCATGGTACTGCCATGGGCAATGGCCGGCTCGAGATCCTCGGTCATCCCCATCGAAAGGGTGTCGACGCTCGGGTATTGTTGCGCAAGCTCGGTGAACAGAGCCTGCATGCGCGCCATCTGGGCCGCGAGCACCCCCTCGTCGCTGGTATGCTCGGGGATGGCCATCAGGCCGCGCAACCGCAGCCGCTCGCTCTGGGCCACCAGAGAGGCCAGGCGGAAAATCTCTTGCTCCGACGTACCGGATTTGCTGCTCTCTCCGCTAATATTGATTTGCAGACAGATATTTAGCGGCGCGAGCCCACCCGGTCTCTGATTGTTGAGGCGTTCGATGAGCTTGTCGCGATCGACACTTTGAACCCAGTCGAACCGCTCCGCCACCAGCTTGGACTTGTTCGATTGCAGCGGACCGATAAAGTGCCACTCTATGTCTGTACAGGCGTTCTGCTCGCGCAAGGCATCAATCTTGAGCGCGGCCTCCTGGGCGTAGGATTCGCCAAAGCGCCGCTGACCGGCGGCATAGGCAGCCTGAATGTCCCCCAGCGGCTTGGTTTTGCTGACAGCAAGCAACTGGATGTGATCTGGGCTGCGGCCAACACGCCGGGCAGCCTCTACAATACGTTCCTTTACCTGAAGCAGGTGCTGGGCAATCTGGCTCATATTTCGTTCGTAATCTTGTGATGGGAGAATAACAAATCTATGGATATCACAGAGTTATTGGCATTCAGTGTAAAGCATAAGGCCTCGGATCTACACCTCTCGGCCGGGGTCCCCCCGATGATCAGGGTTGATGGGGAGGTTCGCAAGATCAATTTGCCCGCCCTGGATCACCGGGAAGTCCATGCTCTCATTTACGACATCATGAATGACCACCAGCGCAAGGAGCTGGAGGAGAACTTCGAGGTGGACTTCTCCTTCGAAGTACCCGGCATGGCACGCTTTCGGGTCAACGCCTTCCAGCAGGCGCGCGGCTCGGGCGCCGTGTTTCGTACCATCCCGAGCACCGTTCTGACCCTGGACGATCTGGGGGCGCCGGAGATATTTCGCAAGATAGCGGAGTACCCTCGCGGCCTGGTGCTGGTGACTGGACCCACCGGCTCGGGCAAATCCACCACCTTGGCCGCCATGGTCGATTACATCAATGACAACTTCCACCACCACATCCTCACCATCGAGGATCCCATCGAATTCGTGCACGAGAACAAGCGCTGCCTGGTGAACCAGCGGGAAGTACACCGCGACACCAAGAGCTTCAGCAACGCCCTGCGCTCGGCCCTGCGGGAAGACCCGGATATCATCCTGGTAGGTGAAATGCGGGACCTCGAAACCATCCGCCTCGCCATGACCGCCGCCGAAACCGGTCACCTGGTGTTTGGCACCCTGCACACCTCCTCGGCTGCCAAGACCATCGACCGCATCATCGACGTCTTCCCCGGCTCGGAGAAGGACATGGTGCGATCCATGCTCTCCGAATCCCTGCGGGCGGTCATCTCCCAGACCCTGCTCAAGCGTATCGGTGGCGGCCGGGTGGCGGCCCACGAGATCATGCTGGGGATCCCGGCGGTGCGAAACCTCATCCGGGAAGACAAGGTGGCCCAGCTCTATTCCGTCATCCAGACCGGGATGACCCACGGCATGCAGACCATGGACCAGAGCCTCAAGCAGCTGGTCAACCGGGGGGTCGTCGCCTCCCTCGATGCCAAGGCCAAGGCGGTCGATCCCAATACCATTTAAGCTCGCACACCCAAGGAGTCGCCATGAACATGGATGTTCTGCTCGCCGCACTGGTTGAACAAAAGGGCTCGGATCTCTTCATCACGGTCGATGCCCCCCCGACCCTCAAGGTCAACGGGCGTCTGGTGTCGCTCGGGCCGGCTCCCCTCGACAAGACGACGGCGCTGGCGTTGATCAGAGAAAGCCTGGACGAGACCCACTTCGAGCGCTTCCTGCACACCCGCGAGGCCAACTACGCCATCCAGCGAGGCTCGCTGGGGCGCTTTCGGGTCAGCGCCTTCTGGCAACAGGATATGCCGGGCATGGTGCTGCGCCGCATCGAGACCCGCATCCCCACCTTTGACGAGCTGGTGCTGCCTCCCATCCTGCAGGAGGTCGCCATGGCCAAACGCGGGCTGGTGCTCTTCGTCGGCGCCACTGGCGCCGGCAAGTCCACCACCCAGGCGGCCATGATCGGCTTTCGCAACCAGCACGGTGACGGCCACATCCTGACGGTGGAGGATCCGGTGGAGTTCGTCCATCAGCACGATCGCTGTCTGGTGACCCAGCGGGAGGTGGGGATCGACACCGCATCCTTCGATGTCGCCCTCAAAAACTCCCTGCGCCAGGCCCCGGATGTCATCCTCATCGGTGAAATCCGCTCCCAGGAGACCATGGAGTTCGCCATCCAGTTCGCCGAGACGGGGCACCTCTGCCTCGCCACCTTGCACGCCAACAATGCCAACCAGGCGCTGGATCGCATCCTGCATCTGGTCCCCCAGGAGAAGCACCGCCAGTTCCTGTTCGATCTCTCCTTCAACCTGCGCGCCATCGTCGCCCAGCAGCTGCTCCCCTCCGCTCACGGGCAGCGCCGGGTCGCCGCCTTCGAGATCCTGCTCAACACCCCGCTCGTCACCGACATCATCCGCAAGGGAGAGATGCACAGACTCAAGGAGGTGATGACCAAATCCGGCGAGCTCGGCATGCAGACCTTCGATCAGGCGCTGTTCGGCCTGTTCTGCGCCGGCCAAATTGGCTACAGTGAGGCCCTTGCCCATGCCGACTCCGCCAACGACCTGCGACTGCTCATCAAGCTGTCGGGTCGCGAGCAGCTGGGCGCAGGCACTCTCGACAACGTGACCCTGGATGAATGAGGGGCGTGCGTCATCGCTAGTAAAGGACCGTTATGCTGATTGTGGTTTCCCCGGCCAAGACGCTGGATTACGAGTCACCCCTGGTGACCTCCCGTTTCACCCAACCCGAACTGCTGGACCACTCCGCAGCACTGATCACCCGGGCTCGTCAACTGAGCCCGGACCAGATCGCCAGCCTGATGAAGATCAGCGACAAGCTCGCTGGCCTCAACGCCGCCCGCTTTGCCGAGTGGCAGCCTGACTTCACGCCGGCCAACGCCCGCCAGGCGCTGCTGGCCTTCAAGGGGGATGTCTACACCGGTCTGGCCGTAGAAGATTTCAGCGAGGCCGACCTCGACTTCGCCCAGGCCCACCTGCGCATGCTCTCCGGCCTTTATGGCGTACTGCGACCACTGGACCTCATGATGCCCTACCGCCTGGAGATGGGGATCCGCCTCGACAACCAGCGCGGCAAGGACCTCTACCAGTTCTGGGGCGACATCATCACTGAGCACCTGAACAAGGCGCTGGCAGCCCAGGGGGACGACGTACTGATCAACCTCGCCTCCGACGAGTATTTCAAGTCGGTGCGCCCGAAAGCCCTGCCGGGGCGCATCATCACCCCGGTCTTCAAGGACGAGAAGAACGGCCAGTTCAAGATCATCAGCTTCTACGCCAAGAAGGCCCGCGGCATGATGGCACGCCATATCATCAAGCATCGGCTCACCCGGGTGGAACAGCTGACCGGTTTCAATGCCGACGGCTACTACTTTGTACCGGAAGAGTCCGACGCCAATACCCTGATGTTCAAGCGCGCTGAAAATTAATTACACATTCAAGGGAACCAAGTCGGAGATCCTCGGGTCTGACTCTGTGAATCCTCTGTTGTAAGCACTTTTTGTTGGCCGACGTCCTTGCGTCGGCTTTTTTCTGCGCCTCTCTCAGGCCACTCCCCAGGCAGCAGACAGCAAAACGGCCATCCTGGGATGGCCGTTTCAACTGTGCTCGGGGGCATTACTTCTTTTTCTTCTTTGCCGACTTCTTGGCATCCTTCGGCTTTTTCTTCTTCACCGGCACCCGCGCTTCCTTGTGTCTGGGGCGCAGCTCATCGATCACCCGGCGCTTGAGGCGCTCCTCGGTGTAGCGTTCGATCTTGGCGACCATGGCCATGTCGTGAGCTTCCACCAGGCTGATGGCGCAGCCACGGTTGCCGGCACGACCGGTACGACCGATGCGGTGCACATAGACATCCGCGCCGTAGGGCATGTCGTAGTTGATGACATGGCTGACGTTCGGCAGGTCGATGCCGCGGGCGGCCACGTCGGTGGCGATGAGGAAGGGCACCTCCCCTTCGTGGAACTTGCGGATAGACTCGATGCGCTTGGCCTGCTCCATCTCGCCACGGATCCAGGCGCAGGGCACGCCTGCCGCCTGCAACTGGCCGGAAAGCTCCGCCAGTCGCTCACGGGTCTTGACGAAGATGATGGCCTTCTGGGTTTCCGGGTTTTTCAGGATATGCACCAGCAGAGCCAGCTTGTGGGCGGCATCATCGGCCAGGTGGATCCACTGGGTGATGGGGCGGCGCTCGCTGCGGGGCGGCTCGGCGTGCAGCTCAACCGGGTCTTTGAGGATCTCGCTCGCAAACTTCTCGAGGCCGGCCCCTTCCAGGGTGGCGGAGAAGAGCATGGTGTGTTTGCGGTAGCGCGCCTCTTCCACGATGCGGTTCACGTCCTTGATGAAGCCCATGTCCAGCATCCGGTCCGCTTCATCCAGCACCAGCACCTCGATGTCGTGGCTCTCGAACTCCTCTTTCTCGATGTACTCGAGCAGACGGCCCGGGGTGGCCACCACGATGTCGGTGGTCTTGGTCAGGGCAGGCAGCTGCTCTTCATGGCTGACGCCACCGATGATGGTCTCGATGCTGAGATGGGTGTGCACCGCCAGGGCCTTGGCGTGAGCACTCACCTGCAGCGCGAGCTCGCGGGTCGGAGTCAGGATCAGCATGCGGCACGGACCCGGCTTGCGACGCGGGAAGTCCAGCAGGTGCTGCATCGCGGGCAGCAGGAAGGCGGCGGTCTTGCCGGTTCCGGTCGGCGCAGAGGCCAGAATATCGCGGCCGTCCAGGGCTGGCTCCAGCACCATCTGCTGGATGGTGGTGGGGCGGGTGAATCCCATCTCGGCCAAGGCCCGACTGAGGGCTGGATTCAGGTCGAAATCATCAAAGGACTGGCTCATGGCAATACTCGGTCATTAAGGAAGCGGCAGATTATAGGCGATTATGCCGCCGGCTCCTATGGTGACTGTGGCTTAGCCGCTATAATCGCCGGCCATTTTCCGCGAGCAGGCACAGGAGGAGGGCCGAATGGGGCGCAACAACGGTTTCACGTTCAAGCAATTTCACATCGATCACGACCGCTGCGCCATGAAGGTCGGTACGGACGGCATTCTGCTGGGAGCCTGGGCGCCAGTCGACAGCGCCCGCCGGGTGCTGGACATCGGCACCGGCAGCGGCCTCATCGCCCTGATGGTGGCCCAGCGCAGCACGAACGACTGCCACATAGACGGGGTGGAGCTGGATAAGGATGCAGCCATGCAGGCCCATGAGAATGTGACGGCCTCCCCCTGGCGTGAGCGGGTCACCATCATAGAGAGCGCCATTCAGGATCACCTCGCCCCCCCTTACGATCTCATCGTCTCCAACCCGCCCTATTTCCCGGCAGGCCAGACACTTCGCGATCCGGCCAGGGCTCTGGCCCGTCATACCGGGGGGCTCGACCCAAGGGGATTGCTGGCCGCCAGCGATCGCCTGCTGAGCCGTACCGGGCAACTGGCCCTGGTGCTGCCCACGGCGATGGCGGATGAAATTTTATGCATTTCGTCGAGTTATGATCTGTATGAGCGTTGTTATCTGGCTGTTACTACCAGAGAGGGGAAAGAGGCAAATCGTGTTTTATTGCTGCTTGGCAGAGGATTAAACAAGTGTGAGAGGGGGGAAATTGTGATCCATTCTGCCACGGGAGGCTATTCCGACAGATATATCCAACTAACCAGCCCCTTCTATTTGAAGATGTAAATTTTGCCTTGAACTATTTTTTCACATCATTATGCTGACTGCTAAATGAGCGCCCGCTCAAGACCAGTTCAAACCACTGGTCGCGATGAAAAAACCAGCGGGGCTCTTTTTTTTACCCCCGGAAAGTGCCGGTCACTGACAAATAAAAAACTATAACAAGCAATAGTTTACAAGACAGACGAGGTTGAACTTGACGAAATCACTCACATTGTCCGATGTACTCGGATTGGGCTTCATGACCTTTGCGTTCTATCTGGGCGCAGGCAACATCATCTTCCCGCCCCTGGCCGGCTTCATGGCGGGTGAGCACCTCTCCCTGGCCATGCTGGGCTTCCTGGTCACCGCCGTGGGCCTGCCCCTCATCACCATCATCGCCGTCGCCAAGGCTGGCAACGGCTGGGCCGGCATGACCAAGCTGCTGCCGGCCGGCGTGGCCACCGCACTGGCCGTCGCCATCTACATCATCATCGGCCCGGCCTTCGCCGCCCCCCGTACCGGCCTGGTGGCCTACGAGATGGGCCTCAAGCCCTTCCTTGGCGACATGGGACCATCCGGTCTGGCTGCCTATACAGTACTGTTCTTCGGCGTAGCCATCCTGGTCTCCCTCAACCAGGGCAAGCTGATGGATGCCATCGGCAAGTACCTGACCCCGCTGCTGATGCTGCTGCTGCTGACCCTGGCCATCGGTGTCTTCGTCGCACCGCAAGGAAGCATGCCTGCCGCATCCGGTGACTACCAGAGCACCCCCTTCGTGAAAGGCATTCTGGAAGGCTACAACACCATGGACACCCTGGCGTCCCTGATGTTCGGCGCCCTGATCGTCGACCTGCTGCGCCAGAAAGGCATCCATGACTACCAGAGCCAGTTCAAGTACCTGGCCATCGCTGGCATCATCTCCGCCATCGGTCTCTCCGTGGTCTATGTCTCCCTGTTCCAGCTGGGCAACACCGCTGCCGGCGTCGCCACCGACGTGAGCAACGGCGGTGCTATCGTCAACGCCTACGTGCTGAGTCTGTTCGGCCAACCGGGTCAGTTCATCCTGGCAGCCATCATCACCCTGGCCTGTTTCACCACGGCCGTCGGCCTCATCTCCGCCTGCTCCGACTTCTTCCACAACCTGACCGGCATGAGCTACAAGAAGCTGGTCGTGCTGCTGGGTGTCATCTGCGGCATCGTGGCCAACGTGGGCCTGAGCCAGCTCATCAGCCTCTCCATTCCGGTGCTGGTCGCCATCTACCCGGTTGCCGTGGCGCTGGTACTGGTCACCTTCCTGAAGGGTTACTTCGGTCGCCCCCGCCTGGTGTTCCGCTCCGTGCTGCTGGTCGCCTTCCTGTTCGGCTGCCTGGACGGCCTGGGCGCCGCCGGCATGAAGATGGATGCTTTCGCCTTCCTGCCGCTGTTTGACAAAGGCCTGGCCTGGTTGCTGCCGACCCTGCTGGCCTGTGGCCTCGGTGTCATGGTGCGTGGCAATGGCAAGCTGGCTGCAGAAGCGGCCTGATAACAGATCTTGACCAAATGAAAGAGGCCAGCATTTGCTGGCCTCTTTTTTGTTGGTGCAATCTGGTTCATCCGTTGTGGAGAGCGCTCTTCAGAGGACGGTTGCGGGCTTGGGTTTGCCTGCAAGACCGTACCAGTGATGCTCAAACCGGCCCGCATGCCAGCGCAGGGTGCCCCAGGGCTGGTCAGCCTGCCAGCGCGGGAAGTTGATCTCCACGCGGTTGTCTTCGTACTTGTAGAGAGAGGTGCTGATCTCGATATCCGACAGGATAAGCAGCACCACCCCACCGATGACACTCCATTTCAGCATCTTCCACATGGCGATTACTCGAAGCAGATCTCGATGGTGGCACGGCCATACTCCGATTCGAACGGCATCATGATCTTGGCGCCGTCGGCCCGGTGAGTGATGGTGTGATTGGGACCGGAGACGATGACCGGGGTCGCCATGTCGAACTCATAGCCCTTCTCCCCCAGCATGCGTTTGGCGCCGCCCGTCACCATGTTGGTGATCTCGCCCACCATGTCGGTCACTTCCTCGTTGATGGTGGCCGGCGCCTCCCCCAGCATGCGACGCATGATCTCCAATGCCAGCCCCTTCTCGAAGCTGATGGAGAGGGAACCCCGGGTCTGCGGACCCACCATGCCAATCAGGCCGGAGACATCTCCCCGAGCCAGCTCGTCCGTCTTGCGCTTGGGCGTGCCCGGTTTGAGTTCCAGCTGTGCCATGGTGGAGAGCACGTTGAGCAGGGAGAGCAGGAACGGGTTTACAAAATCAGCCTTCATCTTGACTTCCTACGGTAACGGAACAGCGGGCACATTGACCATGGGCTTCTATGGTCTTGTTGGTAATAGTAAAACCATGCTGATGAGCCTGCTCGGAAAAGGCGCCGTCGATGGCGGGATCGTGCAGCTCCACTACCTCACCGCAACGATCGCAGATCAGCAGTTGCATCGGGTGGGCATGGTCGAAGTGGCAGCAGAAGATGAAGGCGTTGAGCGACTCCACCTTGTGGGCAAAGCCCTGTTCGAGCAGGAAGTCGAGCGCCCGATAGACGGTAGGCGGTTTGGCATGAGCCTCGGTCTGCTGCAACTGGGCCAGCAAATCATAGGCACTGATGGCATTGCCGTGGGCGGCAAGCAGCCGGAACACCTGGCGCCGTGTCGGGGTGAAACGGATCCCTCGCTGCTCGCAGAGGCGTTCCGCTCGTTGTAGAAGTTGGTCTTGATTCATGTTCACGCAGATACCCTGTCAATTAGCCGGATACTATCACAGGGCCCCCAGTGCGCGGCGACAAAATTCATTTTCTGGGGCTGTCTCACGTTGTGATAGAATCCCGCCCCTTGTTTGGCCAACCCGGATGATTTTTATGCAGGCGCAGCGCTTTTCCATCGCCCCCATGCTGGACTGGACCGATCGGCATTGCCGTTATTTCCACCGTCTGATGACCCGCCAGACCCTGCTCTATACCGAGATGGTGACCACGGGCGCCATCATCCACGGCAAGGGCGACTATCTGGGCTACAGCGAGCAGGAACACCCTCTCGCCCTGCAACTGGGTGGCAGCAACCCGGCAGACCTGGCCCGCTGCGCCAGGCTCGCCGAGGAGCGCGGCTATGACGAGGTCAACCTCAACGTCGGCTGCCCTTCCGATCGGGTGCAAAACGGCCGCTTCGGCGCCTGCCTCATGGGCGAACCCGCGCTGGTGGCTGATTGCGTCAAGGCGATGCGCGACGTAGTCGACATTCCGGTCACCGTGAAGACCCGTATCGGCATCGACGAGCAAGACTCCTACGAGTTCTTGCAGGCCTTCATCGAGCAGGTACGGGACGCCGGTTGCGATACCTTCATCGTCCACGCCCGCAAGGCCTGGCTGAGCGGCCTGAGCCCGAAAGAGAACCGCGAGATCCCGCCCCTCGATTATCCTCGCGTCTACCGGGTCAAGCAGGATTATCCGGAACTGACCATTGCCATCAACGGCGGGGTGACCAGTCTGGAACAGACTCTTGAACATCTGCAGCACCTCGACGGGGTCATGATGGGCCGCGAAGCCTACCAGAATCCCTACATTCTGGCCCAGGTGGACAATCTGGTGTTCGGCGAGAACCATGCCGTGCCAAGCCGCCACGAGGTGGTGCGGATGATGCAGCCCTACATCGAACAGGAGCTGGCCAAGGGCAACTACCTCTCCCACATGACCCGCCACATGCTGGGGTTGTTCCAGAACATGCAGGGGGCGCGCGCCTGGCGTCGCCATCTGAGCGAGAATGCCTGCAAGCCGGGGGCCGACATCCAAGTGGTGCTGGACGCCATGGCCAAGGTGCCGGAGTTCGCGCCGGCCGACGCGGTGGAGTGATCATGTACCGCTTCACCGGATCCTGGCTGCACAAGGCCCTGGTGCGTCTGTGCGCCGGCCTGCTCACCATTCTCGGCATCAAGCTCAGCGCCTTCTATTTCATCGGGCTGCTGATCGTGCTGGGGCTGCACCGGGACCAGATCCTGGGCTAAGCGCCCCACGCTCCCGAACAAGAAAAAGCCGGCGCCCCTGCGCCGGCTTTTTTGTCACCACGGAGGTGACCCGACAGTCTGGCTTACTCTTCCTGAACCATGAACTGGAGTTCAGGGGGAGAAGAGGTCAGCACATCGGCGCAGTAATCCCAGGTCGAGATGCGGTAGTGCTGCAAATCTTCATCCAGGTGCAGTCCATCGGATTCCTGATGGAACCAGCTGGCGAAACGGGACGGGGTGATGAGCTGGATCTGCTCCTCGATGACGTGGCTGTCACGCCCCTCCGCCAGATCGCAATCCTCCATCACCCGCACCGCGAAGATGTGGCGAAAACTCACCCGGCACAGGGGCAACGGAGGCAGATCGATACTGCGAGCACGCCCCAGCATGACGGTCAGGGTGTCGCTCCAGATATCCTGATGCAGTTCGGCCACGACTAGGCCGGGAGGGAGTTGACGAGAGGGAGCCCAGGGGACGGCTACCTGCCGAATGGCATTTTTCTGTTCCATATCCACCTCGCTACAGCGCATGCCATATCCTGAGTGTATCTGAAACAAATTTTGACGAAGATGGCAAGAAAAAACCCGGCACAAGCCGGGTTTCATTTGATTACAAGACGACCTTATTTGACGGCGTCTTTCAGCGCCTTGCCAGCCACGAAGGACGGCACATTGGCAGCTGCAATCTGGATCTCTTTACCGGTTTGCGGGTTGCGACCGGTACGGCCCGCGCGATGGTTGACCTTGAAGGTACCAAAACCCACCAACTGAACGGCATCGCCCTCTTTCAGACTCTGGGTAATACCATTGATGATCTCTTCCAGAGCGACTTTGGCCTGAGCTTTGCTCAGGTCTGCTTTGGCGGCAATTGCATCGACAAGTTGAGCTTTGTTCATAACATTTCCTTTATGATCGGGCATTTAGCACCGGGCCACTCTATTCAAAAAAAAACACTCAGGCAAAGGCTTTATCAGCCGGATTGGCTTGAATGCTGGGGTTTTCATCAAGATCTGCGGAAATAGTCACATATATCGCCCCCTTGTCCCCTGGATGGGCGACAGGATGCGAAGTACCGGTGGGGAGAGGCATGCAAATCCCCGCCTGATGTAACAATATCCCTACACTCCTATTGACGGTCAACTGGATTTTCCCTAGTTATAGGAGTGTCGTCAGTCGATGAGAATGACCGAAGGCATGCGACCCGAGAGCCGCATGCCATGCCCATGGAGGGACTATGTTAACTGAACTGGAAAAAACCAAGCGCGCACTGGCAGGCAAGCACAGAGCAATAGATGACTGGCTGGATGCCAGACAGGCGTTGCTGGTCGAGTACATGCGACTGGCAGGCCTCATGCCCGCCAAGTGCAAGCAACGCACCCTCCCAGGCCACGTCGAACTGCAACGTTTTTGCGAACAACTGGTCGATTACGTCAGCGCAGGCCATTTCGAGATCTACAACCATGTCGTCACCGCCTTTGAGCAAGCCAGCGGGGACAAACTGGAGCTGGCCAAGCGCATCTACCCCCATATCCGTGCCTGTACCGAATTCGCGCTGGAGTTCAACGACAAGTACAGCAACGCCGACGAAGCCCAGTTGCTGCAACTGGACGAGGATCTGAACCAGCTCGGCCCCGTGCTGGAGGACAGGTTCAAACAGGAGGATCGGCTGGTCAAGGCGCTGCAGGTGGTGGAATCCCTCAGCCATCAGCAGGTCTGATATTCAATATCGGAGCCAGTTCAATATCCTGGCGTGCCAGCTGGATTACACTCTGCAACATGAAGGATGAGCATCTTGCTCGCACGCAGACCGGAGACGACCATGGCCGAGCGCCGCCACTTTACTCGGATTTTCTATTTGACCGCCGCCAAGCTCACCCAGGGTGAACACCAGTGGCGCACCCAGCTGGTCGATGTCTCCCTGCAGGGAGCCCTGCTGCTCAGACCCGAGGATTGGGTCGCCAGCGAGGACAAGGAGTACGAAATCTGCTTCGTGCTCGGGGGCAGCGACATCGAGATCAAGATGCAGGTCGAGCTGACCCACGAAGCCAGCAAGAAGCTGGGGTTTTACTGCCACCACATCGACATCGACAGCGCCACTCACCTCAAGCGGATGATCGAGCTGAACATCGGAGAGGAGCAACTGCTCCATCGTGAGCTGGAGCAGTTGCTGCAAGAGCACCGAGACCACGTCCCCCCCGAATCCTGAACGGGCGGGCAGAAAAACAAAGGAGCGTCCATACGCTCCTTTTTCATGGTCGGTTACAGGGCCTCGAGGGCATCGGAGAGTTTCTTCACCGGCACCACCTCCATCCCCTCGATGGGATGTTTGGGCGCATTGGCATGCGGGACGATGGCTCGGCGGAAACCGTGCTTGGCCGCCTCCTGCAGTCGCTCCTGACCCGAGGGCACGGGCCGTATCTCGCCGGAGAGTCCCACCTCGCCAAAGACCACCAGATCCTTGGGCAGGGCCTGATCCCGGAAGCTCGACACCATGGCCAGCAGCAGCGCCAGATCCGCGCTGGTCTCCTCGACTTTGACGCCACCCACCACGTTGATGAACACATCCTGATCCGCCATCTGCAACCCGCCGTGACGATGCAGCACCGCCAGCAGCATGGCGAGACGGTTGTGGTCCATCCCCACCGCTACCCGGCGCGGATTGGAGAGCTGGGAGTAATCCACCAGCGCCTGCAACTCCACCAGCAGGGGGCGCGTGCCTTCCCAGATCACCATGACGATGGAGCCCGGAGCCTGCTCCTCCCCGCGGCTGAGGAAAATCGCGGAAGGGTTGCTCACCTCCTTCATTCCCTGCCCGGTCATGGCGAAGACCCCCAGTTCGTTGACCGCACCGAAGCGGTTCTTGTGGGAGCGCAGGGTGCGAAAACGCGAGTCGTGCCCGCCATCCAGCAGCACGGAGCAGTCGATACAGTGCTCCAGCACCTTGGGACCCGCCAGGGTGCCGTCCTTGGTGACGTGGCCCACCATGAAGATGGCCACATGATTCTGCTTGGCATAGCGTGTCAGCAGCGCCGCCGACTCCCGCACCTGGGAGACGGACCCCGGCGCGGACTGCACATCCGCCACGTGCATCACCTGGATGGAGTCGATGACCATGATCTGAGGTTGCTCCTGCTGGGCGATGAGGCAGATCTGCTCTACGCTGGTCTCGGACAACATGCGCAGCTTGTCCGTGGGCAGACCCAGCCGACCGGCCCGCATCGCCACCTGTTGCAGTGACTCCTCACCGGTCACATAGAGGGTCTTCATGCGCTGCGCCAGGCCGCACATGGTCTGCAGCAACAGGGTCGATTTGCCGGCCCCGGGGTTGCCGCCGATGAGAATGGCCGAACCGGGGACCACGCCGCCACCGAGTACGCGGTCCAGCTCCTTGAAGCCCGAGCTGAAACGGGGGATCTCCGTGGTGGCGATCTCCGCCAGGGTCTGCACCTGGCTGCCGACGGCGCCCGCATAACCGGTATAGCGAGCGCTCTTGCCGGGTGTCGTCACCCCCAGTCGCACCTCGGTGATGGTGTTCCACTCCTTGCACTCGCTGCACTGGCCTTGCCAGCGGGTGAAGTCGGCTCCACATTCGGAACAAACATAGGCGGTTTTGTTTTTGGCCATGGATAACTCGGGGACAGGATGAATTCCTGCTTGATATACTTGTTTGCGACCGGCAGATCAAACCCAGAATCGGAAAAGTGACTTTCCGCGGCAGGAATACATGGATTCAGAACAACCACTACATCTGATAGAACAACTTGTCCCCCTGCTCCGGGAAAAGGACTTCGACGAAATCTTCAACCGTCTAACCCAGAACGAAAATACCAACAGCCGGTTCCTGCTGAAGATGGAACTCAAACGCAAGTGCACCCCCTGCCGGCGCGTCATCGACATGCGCAACGAGCTGGGCGCCCTCTGTCAGGTGCATGAGTTCGACGGGGTGACCCACTTCATGCCCGCCGAGGCCATCGAGCTGTTTCAATCCCAGTGCTACCTCTACCGGGACAGCTACACACTGGGGGTCTACGAGGCGCTGCAAGCCTGGTACAAACTCAACCAGGGGCGCAGCGACAATCTGGCGCTGCCCATCAGCCCGTTTCGTCCGTTCGATGTCAGCGCCATCCCCTTCGCCAGCCATTACGGGCGGCAGGAAGAGCGCATGCACTTCAGCTCTCCCATGGTGCTCCAGCTCGCCAACGGCGAGAAGATCCTCGCCAAGAGCTCCGACATCTCCCTTGGCGGCATCCGGGTATCCGTGCCCTATCTGCCCGACTACCAGACAGGCGACCTGATAGCCGTCTTCTTCACCGGACTGGAACGCGATCATCCCCATCCCCTGCTGCGTGACCCGGTCAGCTACCAGATCCTGGGGGAGGAGAGAAAAGAGGACAAATTCTGGCTCAGGCTGCTCAAGAACGGCGAGCATCCGGTGTTTGACGAGTTCCTGCGCGACTTCATCGAGCGCAACCGCAGCCGCTATCGCGTCAGCGTCGACTACCTGCTCTCCGCCGCCGTCATCAAGGGGTATGAGCAGTTCTATCTGCCGCGCATGACCGGCATGCCCCTCTATTTCGGCAAGGGCAGCGTCCCCGCCCTCGAGATCGCCCTGCGCACCGAGAACAACCAGCACATTCTCGAATACTGGCGCGACGCCAAGAACCGCGACATGCTCGCCAGCCTCTTCACCGCTGCCCGCATGCCCTCGTTGCTCCCAGGCAAAGCGGGGCTGCGCGAGACGCTGATCTACTGCTTTACCCATGCGGTACGCAGCCACCTCTACTTCTTCTCCGCGACCCGGGAGGAGCTGGAACAGAGCGGACTGACCGCGCTCTTCTTCCAGATCGGCGCCCGCCGCCCCAGCTGGCGGGTATACAAGTTCAGCATGGAAGCCTGCACCCTGCGGGAGGCCGACCTCGACAACCCCCAGGGCGGGGCGAGCCCGTTGCAGGACAGGCTGCTGCGCGAGCGCCTGGCCCAGCTCGGATACGTAGGCATGCTGCAGGAGATAAACCTGGACAACCAGCGCGACGAGTTCCAGCGAGAGACGGGTCAGGATCCGCTCAACGCCAACGCCTTGCAGCGCTTTGGCCATGACATCCATGCCGCCCCCTTCGAGATAGAGACGCTGCACTATGTGCAACTGCGCAAGGAGGCGCGCTACATGCACAAGACGGCCATCGTCTTGCATCACAAGGAGCGATCCTGGGTCGGCTGGACCCGAGACATCTCTGCCCACGGCATGCAAATCGAGCTGGAGGAGCCGTTCGACGGGGAGAAGGGAGACATCATCACGGTGGCTCTGCCCCGCTTGCAGGAGCTCGCCAGGAACATGGACCTGCAACGCCTACCCTATCGGCTGGTCAGCCTCAACCTGAGCAGAACCGTGCTGCATCTGTGCATCGAGGGGACGGCCGAGCGCCATACCGGCCACCAGTTCTTCAGCCTGCTGATCGAAAGCAACCAGAACAAGCTCAAGACCACCCGGGAGTTCAATCGCTATCGCGGCATGGCCAGGGCGCTGCGCAACCTCTACACCCACCACCTGTTCAACACCCCCGTCTATGTGAACAAACTCAAGGCCGCCCCGAAACTGGCCGCGGCCGGCCTCTCGCCACAACCACGCAGCCTTTCCCGTCTTCTGCGCATCTGTGCCGAGCAGGATCAGCAGTTGAACCTGTATCCCCTGTTCCAGGGGGCTCTGCTCAAGGCCCTGCTGCTCAATCCCCTGCGCGCCATCGAGCGGGAAGACAAGCCGGAAGAGGAGGAGGTCTACATCGCCGCCCTCCACTCCCAGGGGGGAACCCCCCTGTTTCGCAGCCACCTGGCCAGCAGCTTCAGCTCACCGGATCAAAAGCGCCGCTTCATCGAGCTGGCCCGGCAACAGGGCGAGTTCTATTCGGTACTGGTGGGTATTTCGCGCACCGGCCGCCCGGACACCAGCTTCATCGCGGGTGAACTGGACTACATCGCCAAGTTCGCCATTCACAAGGCCAAGAAGCTGGAAGAGGAGCTCTGGAGTGTCGTGGGCGTGGGTGAACTGACCGATACCACCGAGGCGACCCTGTTCCGCCTTGGCATACCATCCGGGCCCCGCTAGCCAGCAGGGCCGGGAGACAACAAAAAACGGGCACGCAAGTGCCCGTTTTTTGTCTATCAGGCAGCCTGGGGGTTACGCAGCCAGGCGAGGATGTCGGGGAAGTGATCCTCCTGTGCCTGGGGGGCCGTCAGCATGTTGATGTGGTCGTAATCGAGGCGGTTGCCGTTGTCCCGCCCAAGGCGGGTGTGGCGGGCGGCCGAGCCCATCTCGTCGCTGAAGCGGCGCACGTCGACGGGGTGGCCAAGTACCTTGTCCGCCTTGGCGGAGATCATCCAGAGCGGGGGCCAGTTGACCCGGCTCGCCGCCTCGTCATAGGCGAAGCCGTCAAAGGGGTCCAACCAGGGCCCGCACTTGACCCAGGGGATGGTCTCCTGCAAGTAGCGCAGGGGCTCATCATCGGCCCCTATCTTCAACCGGCGGGCGGCCAGAAACCCCCGGCGGCGCGCCAGCCAGGGGGCGAGCCGGTTCCAGATCAGATCCACCTTCAACCAGCGCTCCGGGTTCTGCACCGAGACCCCCCGCTTGGTGCCGAAGAACACCAGGCTGGCAACCTGCTCCGCCAGCTCGGGGAAGCGCACCAGGGTCGAGGCCATGATGACGCCGCCCCAGGAGTGGGCCATCCAGTGCACCCGGGCACCGGCATGGCGGGCCGATACCCAGCGCTGCAGGGCGGGCAGATCCTCGGTGATCAGCTCATGCTGGCCGTGGCCGGCCCGCTCGGCGATGGTCGGTGTGCTCAGACCCCGACCACGCAGATCCGCCACATAGACCTGATACCCGTGGCGAGCCAGAAAGCAGGCCAGCCCCTTGCCCGATTCGGTGTAGAAGATGCGGCCGTTCTCGATGGCCCCGTGCACCATCAGGATGGGGTCGGCATGCACCGCGACACCGGGCTGGATATGGCGCACATGGAGTCGATGCTCACCGCAGGGGACAAACAGGGATTGCTGTAACAGTTCCATCTCGTGATCGGCTCCTCCTTGAGCGGGATCAGCACCAGCGTCGGTCGCGACAAGCCAGGGCGCCGAGCAGGCAGAGCACCCCTTCCAGATCGTGGTGATTGAGGGTCGCCGCCGCCTGGGCACGAACCAGGGGTTTGGCATGAATGGCAATGCCAAGCCCCGCCACCCCCATCATCTTGAGATCGTTGGCCCCATCGCCGACCGCGACCGTCTGGGATGCAACCACCCCGTACTCCGAGGCCAGCTGTTGCAGCGCCTCGGCCTTGGCGGCGGCATCGACGATGGGGCCGCTCACCTTGCCGGTCAGCAAGCCCCCTTCCACCGCCAGCTCGTTGGCGAAAATGGCATCCAGACCCAGAGCACGCTGCAACTCGCCGGCAAAGCGGGTGAAGCCACCGGAGGCGATCGCCACCTTCCAGCCAGCCTGCTTGAGGGCATCGACCATGAGTGGCAGGCCCGGCATCCAGGGCATGTCGGCCGCCACCTCGTCGAGGATGGTGACCGGCGCCCCTTCCAGCAGCGCCACCCGGGCACGCAGACTGTCGGCAAACTCCAGCTTGCCCTGCATGGCCGCCGCGGTAACGGCCGCCACTTGCTCACCGACCCCGGCCAGCCGCGCGATTTCGTCGATGCACTCTATCCTGATCGCGGTGGAATCCATGTCCATCACCAGCAGACCGGGCTCACTCAGGGTAGGCAGGGCGGCCAGATGACACAGGTCGATGTCCCACTCCTGGGCTTTGAGCGCCTGCACCAGCTCGGGGGAAAAGCGGTTGGTGCCAAGCAGCAGCAGCGGAATACCGGCCTGCTCCCCTGCGGGATAGAGGCTTGACTCAAGCCCCAGGGCATCCAGCTGCTGGGCCAGGCGGGCCAGATGACCGGCCTCCAGCCCCTTGCCAAACAGGACAATCCAGGCGCTGTCGTGGGCGTTGGCCGCGGGCAGCAGGGCTTCGTTGGTGAGCTGCCAGCAGGGAGCACAGCTCAGGGCCCCGGACCAGTCGTGCAGGGAGCGGGGAAGTTGGGACAACAACATAAGAGAGACGCCTTCCTTGGAAATCATGGGGTTCATCATGCGGGCCCAGAGTAGCGTATTGCTTTTTGTACAGGCAAGCGCCAAGATCCCGCCTGCGGTGCGGGCAGACATGGAAACAGACCACCCTGTTTCCCGCTTCGCGGCACCGGGGCACCAGCCAGCCCCGCTCATCCATTACCAGAGGCCCGGTTCTGTGCGTCATCTTCCCATCAAACGTGTTGTCAGCCTGGCGGCGGGAGTCCTGCTCGGTCTCTGGGTGCTGGTGCTGCTCATCCACATGCAGGGAGAGAGCCAGGCCGCCCTGCACGCGGCGGCACGGGACAGGGCACAGGCGCTGGTCGCCTATGCCGCCCGGGACATGCGCCGCTGGATCAAGGAGGACAAGGAGAGCGAACTGGAGAGACTGGCGCAGGATCTGGCCGCCGAGCCTGACATTCTGGATGTCACCCTCTATGACGCCCGCGGCATTCCCCTCGCCCAGTCGGACAACGCCCTGCCGCTGGACAGTCTGCTGCCCATCGGCAGCGACAACAAATCCCTGCCGGAGCAGGGCAAGGGGCGCATCCAGTTCGTCCAGGAGATCCAGGACGGAAACCTGACCCTGGGCTATCTGAGGATCACCCTGGAAGAGCAGAAACTGCTGGCCGCACAAGATACCCATCTCAAGGTCAACCAGGAGAAACAGCGCCTGATGCTGCTGGTGATGCTGCTGGCCGGCCTGCTCATCTCCTACGGGGTCCGTCGCAACTACATGCGGGTGCGCAAGCACAAGAAACAGAGCAAACCCGCCGCTCCGCAATAAGCGGGAGTGGATCACATCCTCCGGCTTGTATATAACACTGGCAAGATCACTGGCAGGAGAGCCACATGATTGCCCCCCCCTTACCGCTGGATGAACACAGTCGACTGGAACGACTGCGCATCCTCGGCCTGCTCGACCACGAGCCCATCGATCAGCTTGATCGCCTCACCCGGCTCATCACCAGGCATTTCGCACTCCCCATCGCCATGGTCTCCCTGACCGACGTGAACAGGCAGTGGTTTCTCGCCCGCACCGGGGTCGATATGTGCGAGATCAACCGGGAGCACTCCTTCTGCGGTCATGCCATTTTGCGCCCCGACATCATGCAGGTACCGGATGCCAGACGGGATCTCCGCTTTGCCGACAATCCGCTGGTGACCGATGATCCCGGTGTGGTCTTCTACGCCGGCCGACCCCTGCGCGCCCTCGATGGCGTGGTGCTCGGCACCCTCTGCCTGGTGGACCATGTGCCGCGCCATCTCGACGAAGATGCCTGCCGGGATCTCGACGACTTCGGCCGCCTGGTGGAGAACACCCTGCACGATCTGGAGCGGCGCCACCAGGTGCGCACCCTCAATCAGGTGCTGGAAGACAAGGAGCATCTCTTCACCCTCACCTTCAACCAGTCGTCGGTGGGCATGGCCCTCTCCTCCCTCGAAGGCAAGTGGCTGCGGGCCAACCCGGGGCTGGAGCGGCTGCTCGGTTACAGCGAGCATGAGATGCTGAGCCGGACCTGGCTCGCCATGACCCATCCCGAAGATCTGCAACGGGAGCAGCCCCTGTTCGATGCCCTGATCGCGGGGCAACGGCAGGATTACCGGCTGGAGAAGCGGATGATCCGGGCCGATGGCACCCAGTGCTGGGTCCAGCTCAGCGTGACCCTCTGCCAGAGCCGCACCATGGCCCCCCACATGATCGCCGTGTTTGCCGACCTCACCGAGCGCAAACAGGCCGAGGCCGAACTCGTGCGGCTGCAGCAAGGGCTCGAGCAGCAGGTGCAGTCACGGACCCGGGAGCTTTCCCGCACGGTGGAACAGCTGCATCAGGAGATGCGCGAGCGCGGCGCCATGCAGCAGCAGCTGTGGCAGGAGCAGCGCCGCTTGCAGCACATGCTGGAGCACACCAGCAATGCCTTCCTCGAGCTCGATGCCGATTTCATCATCACAGGCTGGAACCCGGCCTCCACCACCCTGCTCGGCTGGCACGCCGACGAGATGCTGGGCCGTCCCCTCTTCGGGCTGCTCGGCGCCGAGCATCCCCTGCTGAGCCTGTCAGGCAACCCGCAGAGTCCGCCACGGCGGCTGGAGTGCGACATCATCACCCGCACAGGCCGGCACATCCCGGTCGAGGTGATTGCCGAGCGTTACCAGTTCGACGGCAAGGTGCGCATCGCCCTGTTTTTGCACGACATCACGGCCCGCCGCCAGGTGCTCGCGGAGATCGAGCGTGGCCGTGCCCGACTGCGGGCCATCACCGATGGCCTGCCGGTCACCATCAGCATGGTGTCGCCCGAGGGGCGTTACCTGTTCGCCAACCAGGCCTATTGCCGCTACTTCGGGCTCGATACCGAACAGATGCGGGAAATGAGCGTGCGGGACGTCATCGGCGAGGAGGCCCACGGCAGGGCCATGGCCTATGTGGCAAAGGCCCTCGCCGGTGAGCAGGTGAGTTTCGAGCACCGTTTCGATCTCCCCATAGGCCGACGCGACCTCAGGATCACCATGATCCCGAGCCGGGGCGACGAGCCCGGGGTCTACATCCTCGGCAGCGACATCACCGAGTTCAAGGCGCTGCAAAGCCAGCTGGAACACGAGGCGGCTCACGACCCCCTCACCGGCCTGCCCAACCGGCGCGCCTTCACCCTGCGCCTCTCCCGGGAGCTGGAGCGGGTGCGCCAGAATGCCGAACCCCTGGGCCTGCTGTTCCTCGATCTCGACGGCTTCAAGGGGATCAACGACAGGCTGGGACACCACGTCGGCGATGCCCTGTTGCAACGCTTCGCCCAGGTGCTGAGTGCCGAGGTGCGCCCGGGGGACATGGTGGCGCGCCTGGCCGGCGACGAGTTCACCATCATACTGCCCGCCCTGCGCCAGCCGGAACTGGAGCTGCCCGCCCTGTGCGAGCGGCTGCTGGCGGCCATGGCGGTTCCTGGGGACGTGGCCGGTCACCGGCTGCCCCTTGCCGGCAGCATAGGAGGCGCCCTCTGCCAATCGGGCCAGTATTGTCACATCGATGATCTGCTGCACCGGGCCGATGCCGCCATGTACCAGGCCAAGCAGTCGGGCAAGGGGCGCTTCGCCCTCGATCTCTGACCGTGCTTCGCATAAAAAAACGGCGGCCCGAGGGCCGCCGTTTTTTTATGCGCGAGGGGGATCAGTTGTCACCCAGCAGGACGGAGTCCAGCGCGATTTCGATCATGTCGTTGAAGGTCAGCTGACGCTCTTCGGAGGTGGTCTGCTCACCAGTACGGATATGGTCGGAGACGGTGCAGATGGTCAGCGCCTTGGCACCGTACTCGGCGGCCACGCCATAGATACCAGCAGCTTCCATCTCGACACCCAGGATGCCGTATTTTTCCATGACGTCGAACATGGAGGGGTCCGGGGTGTAGAACAGATCGGCGGAGAAGATGTTGCCCACGCGCACGGCCACACCCTTGTTCTTGGCGGCCTGAACGGCATTGGCCACCAGGTCGAAGTCGGCGATGGCGGCGAAGTCGTGGTCCTTGAAGCGCAGACGGTTCACTTTGGAGTCGGTGCAGGCACCCATGCCGATCACCACGTCACGCAGTTTCACGTCTTCACGCACGGCACCGCAGGAGCCCACGCGGATCAGGGTCTTCACGCCGTAGTCGGTGATCAGCTCTTTTGCGTAGATGGAGCAGGACGGGATGCCCATGCCGTGACCCATGACGGAGATGCGACGACCCTTGTAGGTGCCGGTGAAACCGAACATGTTGCGCACGTCGCACACCTGCTCGACGTTCTCCAGGAAGGTTTCGGCGATGTACTTGGCACGCAGGGGGTCGCCCGGCATCAGCACGGTATCAGCAAAGGCGCCATCTTTCGCATTGATATGAGGAGTTGCCATTCTCTTTATTCCTTCACACTAGGTTGAGTTTTATTGTCTTTATGGATTGTCCGCTGCCTGCGCGGCGGCGGTACATTACAGGAAACCGGGGCCCTGTGGCACCCCGGGCAGGCGAACCGGCCCGGGGTCACCATCACAGGAAGCTGGTACCGTATTGCAGCTTGGGCAGGCCGTGGTAGGCCGCGATGCTCTGGCCGATGTCGGCGAAGGTCTCGCGACGACCGACGGAGCCCGCCTTGACCGGCTTGCCGTAGAACAGTACCGGAATGTATTCGCGGGTGTGGTCGGTACCGCTCCAGGTCGGGTCACAGCCGTGGTCGGCGGTCAGCACCACCACGTCGCCATCCTGCAGCAGGTCGAACAGCTCCGGCAGGCGGGAGTCGAAGTACTCCAGCGCATCGGCGTAGCCCTTGACGTCACGGCGGTGACCGTAGGAGGAGTCGAAGTCCACGAAGTTGGTGAAGACGATGGTCTGGTCACCGGCCGCTTTCACCTCTTCCAGAGTCCTGTCCCACAGCTCGGTCAGACCGGTCCCCTTCACCTGCTTGGTGATGCCCTGCTGGGCATAGATGTCGGCGATCTTGCCGATGGAGACCACCTGGCCACCCGCTTCCTTCATGTAGTCCAGCACGGTCGGCGCCGGCGGCAGCACGGAGTAGTCGTGGCGGTTGCCGGTGCGCTTGAAGTTGCCCTTGCCGCTGCCCACGAACGGACGCGCGATGACGCGGCCGATGTTGTAGGGCTCCAGCAGCTCGCGCACGATGTGGCACAGCTCATAGAGCTTCTCGAGGCCATAGGTCTCTTCGTGGCAGGCGATCTGGAACACGGAGTCGGCGGAGGTGTAGAGGATCGGCTTGCCGGTGCGCATGTGCTCTTCGCCCAGATCGTCCAGCACCTGGGTGCCGGAGGCGTGGCAGTTGCCCAGATACCCGGGCAGACCGGCCTTCTCGACGATGGCATCCAGCAGCTCCTGCGGGAAGCTGTTGTGATGGTCGTGGAAATAACCCCACTCGAACAAGACGGGCACGCCGGCAATCTCCCAGTGACCGGACGGGGTGTCCTTGCCGGAGGAGAGCTCCTGGGCAAAGCCGTAGGCACCGATCACCTCGACATCCTTGTTCAGTCCGGCCGGGAAGGTGCCGCTGGCGAGTTCGCCCGCGTGGCCCAGACCCAGCTTGCTGAGGTTTGGCAGGTTGAGAGCGCCACGGCCCTCGATCTCACCGGCGGCGCACGCCTTGGCGATATGGCCAAGGGTATTGGCACCCACGTCGCCGAACTTGTCGGCATCGGCGGCAGCACCAATACCGAAAGAGTCCATCATCAGAATAAAGGTACGTTTCATGGGACTTCCCCTTGTTACAAATCAGCCAGACCGATGCGACGGTAAACCTCGGGCAGCGCCTCTGGTCGGGTGTCGCCGATCTTCACGGCAGCCTGCACCATGCGGGCAGCCTCGGCAAATTGAGCTTCTGTCTGAGCGTGGATCAGGGCGAGCGGCTTGTCAGCATCGACGCTCTGACCCAGGCGGATAAAGTCGGTCAGACCGACCGCATAATCGAGTTTGTCGGCGGCGGCGCGGCGACCACCGCCCATGGCGACCACCGCCAGGCCCAGTTCACGGGTATCCATCGCGGTGACGAATCCGCTGTGGGCCGCGTAGACGGGGCGCACGATGGCGGCTTTGGGCAGGTAGGCGTCGTAGCGCTCCATGAAGTCGGCGGGACCACCGAGGCCGGTCACCATGCGCCCGAAGATCTCGGCTGCCTTGCCATTGTCCAGCACCGCCTGCAGCTTGGTGCGGGCATCGCCGTCATCGCTGGCAAGACCGGCGGAGATCAGCATCTCGGCGCACAGGGCCATGGTCACTTCGTGGATGCGCGGGTTGCGATACTCACCGGTCAGGTAGCGCACCGCTTCGCGCACTTCCACGGCGTTGCCGGCGCTGGAGGCCAGCACCTGGTTCATGTCGGTCAGGAGTGCAGAGGTGCGGCAGCCGGCCCCGTTGGCCACGGCGACGATGCTCTTGGCCAGTTCCTCGGAGGCTTCAAAGGTCGGCATGAAGGCGCCGGAGCCCACCTTCACGTCCATCACCAGCGCTTCGAGCCCGGAGGCAAGCTTCTTGGAGAGGATGGAGCCGGTGATCATGGCAATGGACTCGACGGTGGCGGTGATATCCCGTACCGCATAGATACGCTTGTCCGCCGGGGCGAGATCGCCGGTCTGGCCGATGATGGCGACACCCGCCTCTTTCACCACTTTCAGGAAGCGGTCGTTGTCGACCGAGGTCTGGTAGCCGGGAATGGCATCCAGCTTGTCCAGGGTACCGCCGGTGTGGCCGAGACCACGGCCGGAGATCATGGGCACGAAACCGCCGCACGCAGCGACCATGGGGCCCAGCATCAGGGACACGACGTCACCCACACCGCCGGTGGAGTGCTTGTCGACGATGGGGCCGCCCAGGTTGAGGTGATCCCAGGTCAATACCATGCCGGAGTCGCGCATGGCGCAGGTCAGGGCAACCCGCTCATCCATGGTCATGTCCTTGAAGTAGACCGCCATCGCCAGGGCCGCGATCTGCCCCTCACCGATGGTGTTGTTGGTTATGCCTTGGACGAAGAATTGAATCTCTTGGGTACTGAGCGCTTCACCGTTGCGCTTCTTGCGAATAATTTCTTGAGGCAAAAACATCTTTCATTCCCTCCGTGCATCACGCACGAACACAGACCGAACCAGATCCGGAAGGGGGCGGCGCACCGCCCCCTGCCACCGCTTAGTAACCGCTGGTATTAGCAGGCTTGTCGCCATGCCCCAGGGTCGCCAGCAGGCTGGCCAGCAGGCTGGAGGCGCCGAAGCGGAAGGTGCGGGCGGATACCCAGTCCTTGCCCAGGATCTCTTCGGCCATGGCCAGGTACTGACCCGCCACGGCGGCGTCTTTCACGCCACCGGCCGGCTTGAAGCCCACTTTCGGGTTCTTGGCCTTGATCACTTCCATCATGATGCGGGCAGCTTCCGGGGTCGCATTGACCGGCACCTTGCCGGTGGAGGTCTTGATGAAATCGGCACCGGCGTCGATGGAGATCTCGGAGGCGCGACGGATCAGCGCCTCTTCCTTCAACTCGCCGGTCTCGATGATCACTTTCAGCAGTACCTTGGCGCCGCAGGCTTCCTTACATGCTTTGACCAGATCGAAGCCGACCTGTTCATTGCCGGCCATGAAGGCGCGGTACGGGAAGACCACGTCCACCTCGTCGGCACCGTAGGCCACGGCGGCGCGGGTCTCGGCCACGGCGATCTCGATGTCGTCGTTGCCGTGGGGGAAGTTGGTCACGGTCGCGATGCGCACGTCGGCGGCGCCGATGTCACGCAGGGTCTTGCGTGCGATGGGGATGAAACGGGGGTAGATGCAGACGGCGGCGGTCAGGCCGGCCGGAGACTTGGCCTTGTGGCACAGGTCGATCACCTTCTGATCGGTGTCGTCATCGTTCAGGGTGGTCAGGTCCATCAGGTTCAGGGCACGTTGGGCGGCCACTTTCAGATCAGTCATGCTATGTCTCCAAAGTCTTGTTAAGCCCCATCACCCGCGATCGGCTTCACCGAACACCAAGGGTCGGCAGAGACGTTCCCGGAGCAACGGGATATGGAATTGCAGCGCAAATGCACAGGCAATACGGCTGCAAATAAGGCAAGAGCCCTGTCACTTTCTTACAAAAGTGCGGACTTGGTTCCATGAAGACTTGAGAAAGGCCGACTACGCAGACCCGACTTCCCAATCAATTCCATTTGACCGCCAACACCCGGATTCACCGGGCATTAGTCAATGCCAGCACCCTGCTGGCATCGCCTATTTCAGCCGAGATACCCCGTGTTTGCAAGCCGGATTTGCCAATTTCAGAGGTACCTCACACCCGGCAAATCCAGCGCTGGAAGGCGCTTAAGAGAAGAAGCGGGTCAGGATCCAGGAGTAGGCAATGCCCCCCAGATAGACCCCCACGATCCCCATGACGCCGGAGAGGACGGGCGGCGCCGGTATCGGCAACTTGAGGAAAGAAAACAACACCCCAACGATAAAGCCGGCCGCCATAGCCAGTAGCACTTCATTCATAGAACCTCCGATTTGACTCACTTTATTATTAGTCTTGACAGGAAAACGGTTGTCACCACCCCAAACGAGAACGCCACAGCAAATCGCTGTGGCGTTCGTCTTTATCCTGTCAGTCAGGCGATGTTACATGCCGGACAGCGCCAGGAAGAAGCCTGCGATGGTCGCAGACATCAGGTTGGACAGGGAACCTGCCAGCACGGCCTTCAGACCGAACTTGGCGATGGTGCCGCGACGGTTCGGTGCCATGGAGCCCAGACCACCCAGCAGGATGGCGACGGAGGACAGGTTGGCGAAGCCGCACAGGGCGAAGGAGATGATCGCCTTGGTGTGCTCGGACATGGCCACACCGTTGATCAGCACTTCATCCTTCAGGTAGGGGGCAAAGTTCAGGTAAGCCACGAACTCGTTGACCACCAGCTTCTGACCGATGAAGGAACCGGCCACGACCGCTTCGCTCCAGGGCACGCCGATCAGGAAGGCCAGCGGGGAGAACAGCCAGCCCAGCAGCAGCTCCAGGGAGAGTTGCGGGTAACCGAACCAGCCGCCCACACCGGAGAAGATGCCGTTGATCATGGCGATGAGGCCGATGAAGGCCAGCAGCATGGCACCCACGTTCAGGGCCAGTTGCAGACCGGCGGAGGCACCGGCGGCGGCAGCGTCGATCACGTTGGCCGGCTTGTCGTCCAGCTCACCTTCTGCGGTGTTCTCGTCGTAGCTCGGGGTCTCGGTTTCCGGTACCAGCAACTTGGCGAACAGCAGACCACCCGGGGCAGCCATGAAGGAGGCGGCGATCAGGTATTCCATCTTGACGCCCATGGAGGCGTAACCGGCCAGCACGGAGCCGGCAACGGAAGCCAGACCACCACACATGACGGCGAACAGCTCGGAGTCAGTCATCTTGGAGATGAAGGGACGTACCACCAGCGGGGCTTCGGTCTGACCGACGAAGATGTTGGCAGTGGCGGAGAGGGATTCGGTACGGGAGGTGCCCAGCACCTTCTGCAGACCGCCGCCCAGCAGCTTGATCACCCACTGCATGATGCCGAGGTAGTAGAGTACCGCGATCAGGGAAGAGAAGAAGATGATGACGGGCAGGACGCGGAAGGCGAAGACGAAGCCACCGCCACCGAACACTTCGAACATCTTGTTGCCAACCAGACCACCGAACAGGAATTCGATGCCGTTCTGGCCATAACCGATGACGCTGGAGACGGCGTCGGACACGCCCACCAGGATGTCACGACCGACCGGCACGTAGAGCACGAAGGCCCCCAGACCGGCCTGGATGGCAAAGGCGCCACCTACGGTACGAATTTTGATTGCCTTGCGGTTGCTGGAGAACAGCACCGCAATAAGGATGAGCGTCGCCATCCCTACCAGACCCATTATCAGATTCATTATTAACACTTCCTCTTTAGTAGCACCTGCCAGCTTGTTAACGATTTGTGTATTGAAGCCGCTAATCAAGGGTGCGCATTATACTAATTACGGTGCGACAAAATAGAATACTGGTCACATTTTATAAGCCACAAACGGCCTGAACATCGTTTAATTAGACCGCAAACGATTTTTATGGGCCCTGTTTTTTATCACTCGGTCATCATTTGATAATCAAATGTTAATTTCATGATTTCCTGGGGGGAACAGCCGCCGGGCGGAGTCATGTAACACCGAAATAACATCCTCCAGCGGTTGCTGCCGCAATTGTGCCAACAAGCGGGCTATGGTCGGCAGGCTGGCCGGCGTGTTCACCTCCCCCTGCTGGCCTTGCAGCGGCATGTCGGGAGCGTCGGTTTCCAGCAGCAAGGCCTCCAGCGGCATCTGGCGTATCGCCTCCCGGGTCTTGTTGGCCCGCTCATAGCTGATGACCCCCCCGATCCCCAGCCTGAAACCCAGTTGCCAGAACACCTCCGCCTGATGCAGGGAACCGCTGAAGGCGTGAATGACCCCCCCTTGTGGCGGTGTGAAGCGCCGCAGGATCTTGGCGACCGTGTCGTTGGCACGCACCGAGTGGACGATGAGGGGCAGCGCATGCGCCATGGCCAGCCGCACCTGCGCCTCGAACATCTCGACCTGCCCCTCCTGCGACACATGGGAGCGCAGATCCAGCCCGCACTCCCCCACGGCCACCAGCCCACGGGGCCGACTCGCCAGCAGGGTCTCCAGCCGGGTCAGTGCATCCCGGGGCTGCTTGCCCACATACCAGGGATGGATCCCCAGGCCATAGCGGATGTCGTCGTGGCGCCCGGCCAGCGCCATCACCCGCCCCCAGTTTTCCTCTCCCACGGCGGGGATGATATACTCGCCCACCCCCAGCTGGCGCCACCGGGTCAGCAGCGCCTCCCTATCGGCGTCAAAGACCGGAAAATCGAGGTGGCAGTGGGTGTCTATCAATTCCATGTCGCGCTTACCTG
Organism: Aeromonas sp. Prich7-2; assembly: GCF_017939255.1. NCBI lineage: Bacteria > Pseudomonadati > Pseudomonadota > Gammaproteobacteria > Aeromonadales > Aeromonadaceae > Aeromonas > Aeromonas sp. Prich7-2. The sequence continues at coordinate 36,769 of NZ_JAGKRI010000010.1, read as the reverse complement.
TCTGTCGTACTCAATGGGTTCATTCCATGCCAACACACGTTTCCCGAGGCTTTACCCTGATAGAACTGGTGCTGGTCATCATCGTGCTGGGGATCCTGGCCGTGACCGCCCTGCCCCGCTTCATCAACATCCAGGACGACGGGCTCAAGAGCAGCGTCTCGGCCACGGCGGGCAGCTTTGCCAGTGCCGCCCGGCTCGCCCACGCCGGCTGGGCGGTCAAGGTAAAGGGGGGAGCCCCTGGCACTCTACAACTTTAGCGGCATGGGCAGGCAGGATCTCGACATCAACAGCCATGGCTGGCCGGTGGGCACCAAGGAGGACCAGGGAGGTCAGGGGCCCGATACCGTCTTCCCCGGTGGCGACAGCGATCAGATCTCCGTCAGCAGCCGGGACGACTGCGAGAGCCTGTTTGGCGCCCTGCTCGATACCGACCTGACGGTGGCCGATGAGTTGCACCAGGATTCGGACAGTGACTACATCTCCCGGCTCATCCCGGCAGACGCTCAGGCTGACGGCGCCCTTCGTCACGACAACTGCCGCTATACCCTGCGCAGCTCCGTTGGCCGCTTCCCGACATACCCCGATGGGCTATCGTTCGACTACAACAGCGTCACTGGCGCCGTGACCCGCCAGTTCCAGTGAGGTCGTCGCCCTTCTCCGGGCGCTTCTCGTCTTCATCATGGCGTACCGGCGCGCAGCAGCGCCGGTTCTCCGGTGTGAGTCCCCACTCCTGGCACCAGGCATCGTAGCGAGCCAGCCAACGCAGCAATATCCCCTTCATGGGCGCCTCCTTGTCTTGATGGTTTCCCCACAAGCCTGCCCCAATCCAGCGCCCCAGACCAGCATCTCGGGGCCAGCGGCGTCATGGCCTGTCCAGCGGCAGCAGCAGCCCCATGGCAATCTCGTCCACATAGCCCTCGTCCAGCCGATAGGCCTGCCGTCTCACCCCTTCCTCCACGAACCCGCACTTGCGATACAAGGCGTGGGCCACCTCGTTGTGGGCCATCACTCCCAGCTCCAGCCGGTGGATACCGAGATCCCTCGCGGTCGCGATCAGGGTACGCAGCAACCGTTCACCCCATCCCTGCCCGCGCGCCGACGAACGCAGCCCCATCACCACCAGGGCGCAGTGGCGGTTGCGTGCCAGGCCGCCACCAAGGAGCGCGGCAAACCCTTGCACCTCCCCCGCCAGCTCCAGCAACCACATGGCCTGATTGGGGGCCGCGGCCATGGCCTCGAGCCGCCTGCGCTGCCCCGCGATGTCCGAGGGGCGCTCTCCCGCTTCATACAGCATGAAGCGGGTCTCCCTGTCCAGTTGCCCGAAGAAGTGATCCAGCACCGCCGCATCCTCCACCCCTGCCATACGAATCATCACGCCGATCTCCCTGCCTGGTGGTTCTGCCGACCACGACCATAAAAAAACGACTCCCTCAGGAGTCGTTTCTATCAGAGCCATCTGGCTAACGCCACGCCCTCGGCCCGATCAGGCTTTCGCTGACAGGCTCAGGCGAGCAACGGCTTCCACGTGCATGGAGTGCGGGAACATGTCCACCGGCTGCACCTCGTCCAGCACGAAGCCCTGCTTGACCAGCCAGGCGAGATCCCGGGCCAGGGTCTGGGGGTTGCAGGAGACATAGACCAGCCGGCGCGGCGCCATGGCCACCAGGGTCTGCAATACCGCCTTGTCACAGCCCTTGCGGGGCGGATCCATCACCACCACATCGGCACTCACCCCGTCGGCATGCAGGGCAGGCATCAGCTGCTCCGCCTTGCCCACGTGGAACTCGGTCTGCTCGATGCCGTTGAGGGCCGCATTGCGACGGGCGTCGCTGATGGCACTCTCCACCGACTCAATCCCCACCACCTTGGCGGCCTTGCCTGCCAGGAACAGGGAGATGGTGCCGATGCCGCAATAGATGTCGAACACCGTCTCGCTGCCGGTCAGCTCGCAATACTCCAGCGCCTTGGAGTAGAGCACGTCGGTCTGGCTCGGGTTGTTCTGGAAGAAGGAGAGGGGCGAGATCTCGAATTCGAGCTCGTGGATCTTGTCGCGGATCACACCGCTGCCCAGCAGCACCCGGTTCTTGTCACCCAGGATGCGGTTGGTACGCACCTCGTTGATGTTCTGCACCAGGGTGGTGACCGGCAGATCCGCCAGGGCCGCCAGCAGCTCGGCTTCGAACGGCAGCGCTTCGCCCAGGGTCACCAGCACCACCATCAGCTCGCCGCTCTTGAAGCCCTTGCGGGTCATCAGGTTGCGCACGCAGCCGGTGTGGGCCACCTCGTCATAGGCCGCGATGTCGTGCTCGCGCATCCAGTTGCGTACCCGGGCGTTGAGCTCCACGTGCAGCGAATCCTGCACCGCGCAATCATCGGCGGTGATGAGGTCATGGGAGTGCTTGCGGTAGAAGCCGATCTCGGCGCCCGCCTCGCTGCCACGCACCGCGTACTGGGCCTTGTTGCGGTAGGCAAACGGCGTCTCCATGCCGAGGATGGGGTTGACCACGGCCTCACCCAGCCCGACCTGCTCCAGTGCGCTCTGCACCAGGCTCTGCTTGAGGGCAAGCTGGGCCGGATAGGCCAGCGGGCGCACCTGGCAGCCACCGCATTCGGTGTTGGGGCAAAAATCGGCCACCCGATCGGCAGAGGGCTGGGTCAACTCGACCAGCTTGCCGTGCAGGTAGTTCGGTTTGACCTCGGTCAACTCGACCAGCGCCTGCTCACCGGGCAGCAGACCCTCGACAAACAGGGGGCGATCGAACAGGCGACCCTTGCCATCCCCCTTGTCGGTCAGTTCCAGAATATCGATCTGATGTTGGTGTCCCACTAACGGCATGAGCGGCTCCGAAGGCATGAAAGAGAGGGTGACGACGGGGCAGACCCGGCGACCCCGAATAAAGGGTGGCAGAGTTTAGCGGAGATCCGCCCAAAATGCAGGCATAAAAGACCCCGCAAACACAAATAGCGACCCCGGCCACCAGCGGCCCGGTCCGGGCAGCCTGGCCAGTCCGCCCCAATAAAAAAACCGCCGGACGGGGCCGGCGGTATGACATTCATGGCAGCAGGATCAATGGCTGTAGGCTTTCTCGCCGTGGCTGGTCACGTCCAGCCCTTCGCGCTCGGCATCTTCCTTCACCCGCAGACCGATCAGCAGGTCCACCAGCTTGTAGGCCACGGCCGAGACCAGGGCGGTCCAGACCACGGTCACCCCCACGCCGATGACCTGTACCTTGACCTGGGCCAGGATGGAGTACCCCTCGGCCACCTGGTTGGTCACATAGTCCCACACCCCGGTGCCGCCCAGATCCGGGCTGGCGAACACCCCAGTCAGCACGGCACCCAGGATCCCGCACACCCCGTGCAGGCCGAACACGTCCAGGCTGTCATCGGCCCCCAGCAGACGCTTGAGACCGTGCACGCCCCACAAACCGGCCACACCGCTGAGCAGGCCGATGATGAGGGCGCCCCCCACACCGACGAAACCGGCGGCAGGGGTGATGGCGACCAGGCCCGCCACCGCACCGGACACGGCGCCAAGCAGGGAGGGACGGCCCTTCATCGCCCACTCGGCGAAGGTCCAGGAGAGGGCGGCAGCGGCCGGTGCGATCCAGGTGTTGGCGAAGGCCAGGGCCGCCGTGCCGTTGGCTTCGAGGGAGGAACCAGCGTTGAAGCCGAACCAGCCGAACCACAGCAAGGCGGCACCGATCATGGTCATGGTCAGGCTGTGGGGGGTCATGGGGTCACGGCCATAGCCAACCCGTTTGCCCACCATGAAGGCCCCAACCAGACCGGCCACCGCGGCGTTGATGTGCACCACTGTGCCGCCGGCGAAGTCCAGAGCGCCGTGCTGGAACAGATAGCCTGCGGTGGCACCGGCCGCTTCGGCGGCGGCCGCATCCGTGTAGGCATCCGGACCCGCCCAGTACCACACCATGTGCGCCATCGGGATATAGGCGAAGGTGAACCAGATCACCGCGAACAGCAGCACCGCCGAGAACTTCATCCGCTCGGCAAAGCCGCCGACGATGAGCCCGCAGGTGATGGCGGCAAAGGCGCCCTGGAACACCACGTAGATGAACTCGCTGATCCCGACCCCCTTGCTGAAGGTGGCGGCGATGGAATCCGGCGTCACCCCCATCAGCAGCACCTTGTCGAAGGAACCGTAGAAGGCGCCGCCCTCGGTGAAGGCCAGGGAGTAGCCGTAGACCACCCAGAGGACGGTGATGAGGCAGAACAGGGTGAACACCTGCATCAGCACACTCAGCATGTTCTTGGCGCGCACCAGGCCGCCGTAGAAGAGGGCGAGGCCCGGCACGGACATCAGGATCACCAGGGCCGCCGCCACCATCAGCCAGGTATTGTCCCCCTTGTTGATGGTCACGGTCGCGGCCGCCTGTACCACATCGGCCTGCGCGGCCACCTCTTCGGCCCAGCCCGGGGCGGCCATGGTGGCGGCCAGCGCCAGCAGGCCAGTCATTACGAGTCTCTTGAACATACAGCCCTCTCCTTGTCGTCCCGGCATCCGGGTCCATTTCCTGATATGCATTTCCAACCTGGCCACCTGCCCACCGCACCTGTGTGGCTCACGGAGACATCATGGCGACATGACATGGGGAAAGCATAAAGCAGGCCAAGAAAAATAATCCTTTTATTTCATGGCGTTATGTTTTTATCACATTCAACACGCACCATCTTGGCGCACGATGCCCGGTTACAGGGGGAAAATCGCACTTTGGCTGTGCATTGCCGGGAAAATGCACCAGGATGACCCAATCGCCTCACAATGACGGGGCGAACCCGTGGTGATGTCACCCTGGCAGGCTTATCTATCCCGCTAAGGTATTTATGAAATAAATGAAATGGGCCATACCATGGTGAAATCAAATGAGGCTGACGGCCAATATCCCCCCACCCGAGGGGCACAAGCACGATAAGAGTGCAAACTCGCGCCATTCGTCTGGCTTGCCCCGAAATGCCCGGTCATACTGGCAAGCCATCATCCCCTGTTCCCAGCGCCGCGAGGAGCCCATGCCCAATCTCAACGTGACCGAAATCAAGGCGTTCGTGCCTGCCCGGGATTTCCCGCTGTCAAAGCAGTTCTATCAGGATCTCGGCTTTACCCTGGCCTCCGATGGCGACGGCGTGGCCTATTTTCATCTCGGCAACGCAAGCTTCCTGCTGCAGGATGGCAACCCCCCGGGGCTGGCCGAGCAGCTCATGATGCACCTCCTGGTGGAGGACGTGGCCGCCTGGCAGGCCCAAGTGGAGGCGAGCCATGTCGCCGCCCGCTATGGCGTCAGGGTCACGGAGCTCGTCACCCAGCCGTGGCGCATGAAGGAGTTCTGTCTGTACGATCCCTCAGGCGTGCTGTGGCGCATCGCACAGAATATCGACTGAGGGGATGGCAGTCCGAGAGGCTGATGGCCCGAGAGCCTGTGGCTCTGAGGGTCTGAGGGTCTGAGGGTCTGAGGGTCTGAGGGTCTGAGGGTCTGAGGGTCTGAGGGTCTGAGGGTCTGAGGGTCTGAGGGTACACCTCTTCGCACCGCCCGGAAAAACAAAAGGCCATCCGCGAGGATGGCCTTTTGTCATGGAATCTGATGGTGCCCGGGGTCGGACTCGAACCGACACGTATTGCTACGGCGGATTTTGAATCCGCTGCGTCTACCGATTTCGCCACCCGGGCAGCTGCGAGGGATTATACGAATGGCGCTTGGCCATGCAAGGTGTTTTTCTTGCGCCCACCGTTGTTTGCTCATTTATTCAACGCCTTGCCGATGCCAGGCCAGTTACATAGAATGCCCGCATCATATTAATGGAATAATCATCATGGCCAAGCGCAAGACCCCCTCCCCTCTCCAGCCTGCTCCCCGGCATCCGTCTGCCGGTCTGCTGCGCCGTCTCGGCGCCCTGCTCTATGACTATCTGGTGGTGATTGCCCTGCTGATCATCGCCGGCTTCATCGGCATGGGGGTGGCCCACCTGCTGCTGGCCACCGGCATGGCGCACGTCCCCGAGGGCAAGGATGCCGCCTGGCTGCTCACCAGCCCCCTCTACAGCGCCTGGCTGGCCTTCGTCATCTGCGGTTTCTACACCTGGTTCTGGGTCCGCGCCGGCCAGACCATCGGCATGCGGGCCTGGCGCCTGCGCATCCAGAACCTGGACGGCAGCAACATTCGCGTCACCCAGGCCCTGATCCGGCTCGCTACCTCGGCCTTTGGCCTGGGCAACCTGCTGTGTGTGTTCAATCGCGCCCGCCCCCGCGCCTTCCAGGACATCTGGGCCGAGTGCGAGGTGGTGGTGCTTGGCAAGACGGAAAACCTGGAGCAGCTCAATCGCTGATCCCAAGACGGCAACGAAAAAGGGCACCCCGAGGTGCCCTTTTTGTTGACCAGAACTGACGGCTTGCAGCCCAGAACCTTGACGGAAACGGTGCATCGAGAGCAATGGCCGCCTTTTGTCAGCAACCCGCCGTCCTTCAGGCCGCTACTGCTTGCGGCTCAGGATATAGAAGGAGATGCCGCCAAACAGCAGGCTGGGTGCGATGGCCGCGAGGATGGGCGGGACCGCATAGACCAGGCTGACCGGGCCGAACACCCTGTCGCTCACATAGACCGCGAAGCCGGTCATGATCCCCATCAGCATCCGCGCCCCCATGCTCACCGAGCGCAGCGGACCGAAGATGAAGGAGGAGGCGAGCAGTATCATGGCCACCACGGAGAGCGGTGAGAGCAGCTTGCGCCACATCTCCAGCTTGTAGCGTCCGGCATCCTGCTTGTTAGCATCCAGATAACCGATGTAGTCCCGCAGCCCCGAGATGGGCAGGTTCTCGGGATCGATGCTGACCACCCCGAGCTGCTTGGGGGTCAGCTCGGATTGCCAGGCCATCTGGGCATGCTCTTCGTCCTGGATCCGGGTGGGATCGTCAAACCGGGTGATGTGCACCTGTTTCAGCAGCCAGTGGTGATCCTCGAACACCCCCTCCTTCGCCTGCACCACGTCGATCAGGTTGCGGGACGGAGTGAAGCGGTAGAGGGTGATGCCGGTCAGGGCGCCATCGTTGCGCACCCCGTTGATGTTGACGAAGTTGTTGCCATCCCGTGCCCAGACCCCGTAGGCCGAGACCGTAAGCCGCCCTTCCGACATGGCCCCCGCCTTGATGTCATCCGCCATCCGCTTGGCGGCCGGTGCGACGTACTCTCCCATCAGCCCCACCAGCAGCATCAGGGGAATGGCGGTCTTGAGCGCCGCCATGACGATGCTGATCTTGGAGCGTCCCGCCGCCTGCATCACCACCAGCTCGGAGCTGGTCGCGAGCTGGCCCAGACCGATGAGGCCACCGAGCAGGGCAGCCAGGGGGAAGAAGAGCACCGCCTCCTTGGGCATGGAGAGCAGCACGTAGTAGAGGGCGTTGAGCATGTCGTAGTTGCCTTCCCCGACCGCCTTCAACTGCTCCACGTACTTGATGAGCGCGGCGAGCCCGACCAGGGTCAGCTCGCACAGCAGGATCGACATGAAGATGACCCTGCCTATGTATCTATCGAGAATGCCGAACATCAGCAGAGACTCCCAGGTTGCAGCATCACGCTGACTTTCTCTTGAACAATTGCCCTTTGACCCCGTTCCACCAGCTGGTGCCCTGCAGGTTGAGAGGCAACCCTATCAGCAGCAGATAGACCAGGGGCACCAGGAACATCCCGGGCCAGTGGGGCAGACGCCCGCTGTCGATGGCCGACCGGGCGGCGCTGAGCAGCAGGAAATAGGAGAGATAGAGCAGGATGGCCGGCAGCAGCTTGGCGTAACGCCCTTGACGGGGATTGACCCGCGCCATCGGCACCACCAGGAAGGTGAGCACCAGGATGGAGAGGGGCAGCGACAGGCGCCACTGCAATTCGGCCATCAGCTGGTTGTCCTGGGTGCCGAGCAATGCCAGGGTCGGCTTGGCCGCCGCCTTGCGGTTGGATCGCTCCATCTCCTGCTGGCGGATCACCAGGCTGTATTCACGAAACTCCGAGACCTGGAACTGCTTGCCGGTGAAATGCCCCTCGTAGCGCGAGCCATCCTTCAGGGTCAACCACTGCAAGCCGTTGCTGTCGGCGGTCACCTGCCCCTCGTTGGCCACCACCACTGACGGGGGTGAGCCCCCCTCGGCCCGTTGCAGCACGAAGATTTTCTGCAACTCCGACCCCTTGTCGTTCAGATCCTGGATGTAGGCCACCAGGCGCCCCTTGTCGAGCTCCATGAAGCGACCGGCCTGCAGGAAAGAGATACCGGGATCGGCCTTGAACTCGTCGATCACCTGGTACTCCCGCTCCTTGGCCTGGGGGGCGACCCAGCCGGTATTGAACGCCGCGACGGCGGCGGTCAGCAAGGCCAGCACCAGGGCGCTGCCCATGATGAAACGGTGACTGAAACCCACCGCGTGCATCACCGTCATCTCGCTTTCCGCGTACAAACGGCCGTGAGCAAACAGAATGGCTAAAAACAGACTGATAGGCAGCATCAACAACGCCATATTCGGCAGGTTGAGCAGCAGGAGGGTGGATACCAGGCGCGTCGGCACCTCACCATCGGCGGCATCGCCAATGATCTGGATAAATTGCTGGCTGACGAAGATAAGCAGCAGCACGAACAGCACCGCCAGCTGGGTTTTCAGGGTCTCCCTGAACAAATATCGGAAAACGATCACAGTCATTCCCAAGTAAACTTGTGTTTTTAGTCGAATGCCTGAAAAATAGGGCCCTATATTGGATTTTTACCAGTTTGAACTGCGGAGCCTGTGACTGTTCGCTCCGCCTCTGATACCCCAACAAGCACCGCATTATTCAATAAATGGTGCCTTTTGTCTTTAGGATGTAGGAGATTCCATGGAGTTCAGTGTAAAGAGTGGCAGTCCTGAGAAGCAGCGCAGCGCCTGCGTCGTGGTCGGCGTTTTTGAGCCCCGCCGCCTCTCTCCGGTTGCCGAACAGCTGGACAAGATCAGCGACGGCTACCTCAGCTCGCTGCTGCGCCGTGGCGACCTGGAAGGGAAACCGGGCCAGATGCTGCTGCTGCATCAAGTACCGGGCGTGCTCAGCGAGCGCGTACTGCTGGTCGGGTGCGGCAAGGAGCGCGAACTCGACGAGCGCCAGTACAAGCAGATCATCAACAAGACCATCACCACCCTGAACGAAACCGGCTCCATGGAAGCGGTCTGCTTCCTGACCGAGCTGCACGTCAAGGGTCGGGATACCTATTGGAAGGTGCGTCAGGCGGTGGAAACCACCAAGGCGGGCCTCTACAGCTTCGATCAGTTCAAGACCAACAAGGCCGAACCGCGCCGTCCGTTGCGCAAGCTGGTCTTCAACGTGCCGACGCGTCGGGAACTGACCATAGGCGAGCGCGCCATCAACCACGGCCTGGCCGTGGCGAAAGGGGTGCGCATCTGCCGCGACGTGGCGAACATGCCGCCCAACGTCTGCAATCCCGCCTACCTCGCCTCCCAGGCCCGCCGTCTGGCGGATGCCTATGACAACATCACCACCAGGGTGGTGGGGGAGCAGGAGATGGCCGAGCTCGGCATGAACTCCTACCTGGCAGTGGCCCGTGGTTCCGAGAACGAAGCCATGATGGCCATCATCGAATACAAGGGCAACGCCGACGCCAAGCCCATCGTGCTGGTGGGCAAGGGGCTGACCTTCGACTCCGGCGGCATCTCCATCAAGCCGGCAGACGGCATGGACGAGATGAAGTACGACATGGGTGGCGCCGCCTCCGTGCTCGGCACCATGCACGCCCTGGCCCAGTTGCAGTTGCCCATCAACGTCATCGGCGTGCTGGCGGGCTGCGAGAACATGCCGGGGGGCAACGCCTACCGCCCCGGTGACATCCTCACTACCATGTCCGGCCAGACCGTCGAGGTGCTCAACACCGACGCCGAAGGCCGCCTGGTGTTGTGCGATGCCCTGACCTATGTGGACCGCTACGATCCCGAGACCGTGATCGATGTGGCGACCCTGACCGGTGCCTGCATCATCGCCCTGGGCCACCATACCTCTGGCCTCTTGGCGAACCACAACCCCCTGGCCCACGAGTTGCTCAACGCCTCCGAACAGGCCGGCGATCGCGCTTGGCGCCTGCCCCTGTTCGACGAGTATCAGGAGCAGCTGGAAAGCCCGTTCGCCGACATGGCCAACATCGGTGGCCGTCCGGCCGGTACCATCACCGCCGCTGCCTTCCTGTCGCGCTTCACCAAGAAATACAACTGGGCCCACCTGGATATCGCAGGGACCGCCTGGAAGAGCGGCAAGGAGAAGGGCTCCACCGGCCGTCCTGTGCCCCTGCTGACCCAGTTCCTGCTCAACCGGGCCGGCGTGGCGGACGTCGAAGACAAGGAGTGATCCCCTTCCCCATCGACTCGAAGAGCGATGCGAGAAGGCGTTACCCTGTATCACAAGGAAGAGGCCTGCCTCTTCCTTGTTTCATTGAGAGAATCCGGGAAGTCCGTGCCAGACGCGGCTCCCGAAGACGGCCAATCGCTGTCCGTCACAGCCAAACGGGACCGACCTGATGAGCCAAGTGACCTTTTACCTGATGAGCCTGCCCGATGATGCGGATGCCTCCGCCGTCGAGCGCCTCGCCTGCCAGCTTGCGGCCGATGGCTGGAGCGCAGGTCACCTCTATCTGCTGTGCGAGGACGAGGCCCAGGCCCTGCGTCTGGACGAGCTGTTGTGGCAGTTGCCGCCCGATCGCTTCGTGCCGCACCAGTTGCAGGGGGAGAGCGGTCAGGCCCCGGTGGAGATAGGCCATCAGCCGCCACGGCGGCGCTATGCCTGCCTCATCAACCTGGCCCGGCAGACACCTTTGTTTGCAGGACACTTCGCTCAAGTGGTAGATTTTGTCCCCACTGACGAAACGCAAAAGCAGCAAGCCCGCGAGCGCTACAAGCACTATCGCCAGGCGGGCCATACCCTCGAGATGAGGGATCAGCCCGTCCTTGCCGCACCGGATCCGGCGCAGCCCTGACTGTGCCACCCTCGATCCACGACGAATCAACACCAGAATCCATCCATCCAGAATACGGCGAGACCATGGAAAAGACTTTTAATCACAACGCCATCGAACAGGCGCTCTACCAGCACTGGGAAGCCCAGGGCTACTTCAAGCCCCACGGCGACACCAGCAAAGATTCCTTCTGCATCATGATCCCGCCGCCGAACGTCACCGGCAGCCTGCACATGGGTCACGCCTTCCAGCAAACCCTGATGGATACCCTGATCCGCTACAACCGCATGCAGGGCAAGAACACCCTGTGGCAGGCGGGTACCGACCACGCCGGTATCGCCACCCAGATGGTGGTTGAGCGCAAGATCGCCGCAGAAGAGGGCAAGACCCGCCACGATTACGGCCGGGAAGCCTTCATCGACAAGATCTGGCAGTGGAAGGAAGAGTCCGGCGGCACCATCACCCGTCAGATGCGCCGTCTGGGTGACTCCGTGGATTGGGAGCGCGAGCGCTTCACCATGGATGAGGGCCTCTCCGCCGCCGTCCAGGAAGTGTTCGTGCGCCTGTACGAAGACGGCCTGATGTACCGCGGCAAGCGTCTGGTGAACTGGGATCCCAAGCTCAACACCGCCATCTCCGACCTGGAAGTGGAAAACCGCGAGATCAAGGGCCACATGTGGCACCTTCGCTACCCGCTGGCCAACGGCGCCAAGACCGCCGAAGGCCAGGATCACCTGATCGTCGCCACCACCCGTCCGGAAACCATGCTGGGTGATACCGCCGTGGCCGTGAACCCGGAAGACCCGCGCTACAAGGCGCTGATCGGCCAGCACATCCTGCTGCCGCTGGTGAACCGTCTGATCCCCATCGTTGCCGACGAACACGCCGACATGGAGAAAGGCACCGGCTGCGTGAAAATCACCCCGGCACACGACTTCAACGACAACGAAGTGGGCAAGCGCCACAACCTGCCGATGATCAACATCTTCACCCTGGACGCCCACGTGCGTGCCGAGGCCGAAGTGGTCGATACCAATGGCAACCCGAGCACCGCCTATGACGCCGCCCTGCCGACCGAGTTCGCCGGGATGGAGCGCTTCGCCGCCCGCAAGGCCATCGTCGCCAAGCTGGACGAGCTGGGCCTCCTGGCCGAGATCAAGGATCACGTGCTGCAACAGCCTTACGGCGATCGCGGCGGCGTGCCCATCGAGCCCATGCTGACCGACCAGTGGTACGTCCGCGTGGCCCCCATGGCCAAGACCGCCATCGAGGCGGTGGAAGATGGCCGCATCCAGTTCGTGCCGAAGCAGTACGAAAACATGTACTTCTCCTGGATGCGCGACATTCAGGACTGGTGCGTCTCCCGTCAGCTGTGGTGGGGTCACCGCATCCCGGCCTGGTATGACGATGCCGGCAACGTCTACGTGGGCCGCAACGAAGAGGAAGTGCGCGCCAAGCACAGCATCCCGGCCGTAACCGTACTGCGTCAGGACGAAGACGTGCTCGACACCTGGTTCAGCTCCGCCCTGTGGACCTTCTCCACTCTGGGCTGGCCGAACAACACCGAGGCACTCAAGACCTTCCACCCGACCGACGTGCTGATGAGCGGCTTCGACATCATCTTCTTCTGGATTGCCCGGATGATCATGATGACCATGCACTTCATCAAGGACGAAAACGGCCAGCCGCAAGTCCCGTTCAAGACCGTCTACATCACCGGTCTTATCCGTGACGAAGAGGGCCAGAAGATGTCCAAGTCCAAGGGCAACGTGCTGGACCCGCTCGACATGATCGACGGCATATCGCTGGAAGATCTGCTGGAGAAGCGCACCGGCAACATGATGCAGCCGCAGATGGCCGAGAAGATCGCCAAGCGTACCGCCAAGCAGTTCCCGGAAGGGATCGATGCCCACGGTACCGACGCCCTGCGCTTCACGCTGGCAGCGCTGGCCTCTACCGGTCGTGACATCAACTGGGACATGAAACGCCTGGACGGCTACAACAACTTCTGCAACAAGCTGTGGAACGCCTCCCGCTATGTGCTGATGAACACCGAAGATCAGGATTGCGGCTTCTCTTCGCAAGGGAATGGTGGCGAGATGCAGTTCAGCCTGGCGGATCGCTGGATCCAGTCCCAGCTGCAAGTGGCCATCCGTGACTTCCGCACCGCCCTCGATACCTACCGCTTCGACATCGCGGCAGGCGTGTTGTACGAATTTATCTGGAACCAGTTCTGTGACTGGTATCTGGAGCTGACCAAGCCGGTACTGACCAAGGGCTCCGAGGCCGAGCAGCGCGCTGCCCGCCACACCCTCGTCAGCGTCCTCGAGAACCTGTTGCGCCTGGCACACCCGATCATCCCGTTCATCACCGAGACCATCTGGAAATCGGTCGCCCCGCTGGCTGGCGTACACGCCGACACCATCATGATTCAGGCTTTCCCGGAGTTCGACGCCGCCAAGGTGGACGACGCCGCGATGGCGGATCAGGAGTGGGTGAAGGAGTTCATCGTCAGCATCCGCAACATCCGCGCCGAGATGAACGTGGCCCCGAGCGTGCCCCTCAACGTGCTGCTCCAGTGCGATGCCAAGGATGCCCAGCGCGCCGCTGACAACGAGGCCTTCCTCAAGTCGCTGGCCCGTCTGGAATCCATCCGCGTACTGGCGGCCGGTGAAACCGCCCCGCTGTCGGTGAAGAAGCTGATCGGTGCCACCGAGCTGATGATCCCGATGGCCGGTCTCATCGACAAGGAAGCCGAGCTGGCCCGTCTGGCCAAAGAGGTGGCCCGTCTGGTGGGCGAGTGCGGCCGCATCGAAGGCAAGCTCGGCAACGAAGCCTTCGTCGCCAAGGCGCCGGAAGCGGTCATCACCAAGGAGCGCGAGAAGCTGGAAGATTACCGTCTCCAGCTGACCAAGCTGGAAGCCCAACAGGCCGAGATCGCCGCGCTCTAAGCCACAGCGCAACATGACAAGCCCCCGTTTATCGGGGGCTTTTTCATGTCAGGGGTTCAGTTCTCCCTCTCCTGCCCCGCGGTTTTATCCCTCCCGCCGGGGCGATATTCAAAAATTCACGAGCCAAATCACCTCCTTTCACAAGCGCAGAGCCCGCAAATTCATTACACTGCCAGCGGTCTTTTCTATCGGGAGTGCTGCTGCAGTATGGAAATATTGATCCTGTTTGGATTGATTTTGCTCAATGGCGTCTTCGCCATGTCGGAAATCGCCATCGTGACGGCACGCAAGGCACGCCTCGCCAAAATGGCGAGCGAAGGGAGCCGCTCCGCCGCCATCGCCCTCAAGCTCGGGGAAGATCCGACCCATTTCCTCTCCGCCGTGCAGATCGGCATCACCAGCATCGGTCTGCTCAACGGTATCTATGGCGAGTCCCTGCTGGCCCAGCCCTTCGCTCTCTGGCTGCAGGAGTGGGGGCTCTCCCCCAAGAGCAGCAGCCTGCTCGCCACCGTCATCGTGGTCGTGCTGGTCACCTATCTCTCCATCGTGGTAGGGGAGCTCGTGCCCAAACGCCTCGGACAGCTCAGCGCCGAGCGCATCGCCTGTCTGGTAGCCCGCCCCATGCTCTGGCTGGCGACCCTGACCCGTCCCTTCGTCTGGTTGCTCTCCGCCTCCACCAACGCCAGCCTGCGGCTGCTGCGGGTCGATCAGCGCAGCAGCAACAACGTCACTCAGGAGGAGATCCACGCCATGCTGGTGGAGGGCTCCGAAGCGGGGGTGATCGAGGACCATGAGCACACTATGTTGCGCAACGTGTTCCGCCTCGACGAACGCAGCCTGGCCTCCCTGATGGTGCCGCGCAGCGACATCCGCTATCTGGACCTGTCACTGCCGCTGGAAGTGAACCTCCAACGTCTGGTGGAGTATCGCCACAGCTTCTTCCCTGTCTGTGACGGCAGCTTGTCGGATCTCGTCGGCATCCTCAACGTCAGCAAGGTGCTGCACGCCTACATCAAGGGAGAGCCCATCGATCTGGCGGCGCTGACCCAGGACGGCAGCCTGCTGCCGGAGACCCTCAACGGCCTGGAGCTGCTCAACCACTTCCGTACCCACTCCGAGCACATGGTGCTGGTGGTGGACGAATATGGCGAGCTGCAGGGGCTGGTCACCCAGCAGGATCTGCTGGAAACCCTGGCCGGCGACTTCCAGCAGGAAGATGGGGAGGACAACTGGGCCTTCCAGCGCGCCGACGGCAGCTGGCTGCTCGACGGCCTCATTCCGCTGCCAGAATTGAAGGACTGTCTGGAGCTGGTTCGTCTGCCGGAAGAAGAAAAACATCACTATCACACCCTTGGAGGGCTTATCATGCTGCTCCTTGGCCGCCTTCCCCAGACCGGAGACCTGGTCACCCTGGAACAGTGGCAACTGGAAATCGTGGATATGGACGGCCTGCGCATCGACAAGGTACTTGCCATGCCCTTGACCGACCAACCCAGCTAACCTGCGGAGTTTGCATGTATGGAGCAGTTTTACCACCTGGCTCACGCCTTTATGCATCAGGATCTGGCGACACTCTCTGATCCCAAGATGGTCTTCATGGTCTATGTCGTCCTGCTGACCTTCCTGGTGCTCGAGAATGGCTTTATCCCCACCGCCTTCCTGCCAGGGGATACCCTGCTGATCCTGACCGGCGTGCTGATCTATCAGGGGGTGTTGCCGATGGCGGTGGTCCCGCTGCTGATCATGGCGACCTTCGTCGGTACCTGGCTTGGCTACATGCAGGGGCGTTTCCTCGGCCACACCCGGATGTATCACAGGCTGATGTCCCACCTTGATGACAAGCACAAGGAGAAGGTGCACTACCTGCTCAACAAGTACGGCATCATCACCCTGATCACCGCCCGCTACATCGCCTTCGTGCGTACCGCCTACCCCTATATCGTCGGCGCCAACGAGATCCCCCAGGGGCGCTTCCTGGTGGTCAACCTGATCAGCTCCATCATGTGGATCTGCCCCCTGGTCGGGCTGGGTTACTACCTGAGCCACACCAAGCTGGCCGCGCAGTATGAGTCCCAATTTCTCAGCGTCATTCTCTACCTGCCGGTCGTGCTGCTGGTGGGCGGCCTCATCGCTCTGGTCTGGCGCTGGTGGAGCAGACGCAAGCCCGGCGTCTCCAGAGAGTGAGACAGACCACAGGGTCGCCCACAGGCGGCCCTTTTTTTATGGAAAATAGTGGCGAATTCCCCCTGCTCGCTCTTGTAAAGCAGGGGCAAAAATGAGTGAATCTAGCGCCTTTTTTCGCTGTGGATGGAGTTGGTTGTATGGGGTGTTGGATTCGCGCAATCGCGCTGGTAGGTGGATTGATGGGACTGCTGGGTTCGCAGACAGCCCTGGCGACCCCCAACCCGGCCAAGCTGCAGCTCAAATCGGGCAGTGCCCTGGTGATGGACGTCAACACCGGCAAGACCCTGTATCAGAAAAACCCCACCCGGGTGCGCCCCATCGCCTCCCTCACCAAGCTGATGACGGCGCTGGTGGTGCTGGATGCCCGCCAGAACCTCAATCAGACCCTGACCATCGATCAGAACGACAGGGACAACATCAAGCACACCTATTCACGGGTGCGCATGGGCACCCAGGTCAGCCGCCGTGACGCCCTGCATCTGGCGCTGATGTCCTCCGAAAACCGCATGGCCTCGGCGCTTGCCCGCCACTACCCGGGGGGTCGCCAGGCCTTCATCCGCGCCATGAACAACAAGGCCAGACAGCTCGGCATGCGCAACACCCGCTACTATGACTCCACCGGTCTCTCGACCCGCAACGTCTCCACCGCCCAGGATCTGGCCAAGCTCCTCTCTGCGGCCTATCGACAGCCGCTGATCCGTGAATTCACCCAGGACACCAGCAGGGAGATGCGCTTTCACAAGCCGGCCTACAGCCTGATGTTCAACAATACCAACCCGCTGGTGAAGAACCCGGACTGGGATGTACGCCTCTCCAAGACAGGCTATACCGACGAAGCGGGCCGCTGCCTGCTGATGCGTGCCAAACCGGATCGTCAGGAGCTCGCCATCGTACTGCTCAACTCGGTGGGCAAACGCACCCCTGTCGGGGATGCCAACCGCATCCGCAAGTGGCTGAAAAGCTGATTCTCTCCACGAAGACATGAAAGGATGCCGCGGCATCCTTTTTTATTGCCAGCCAAACGCCTCAGCAGGCCGCCAGAGGGCGCCAGCCCCGCACAGCATAGATGCGCATGGTTCGTGCCCCCAGGTAGCCACAGGCACGACCACGGGATGCGTCAGCAGCCTGCCAGGCAAGACACGTGGAGAGTGGTGACCCGGGGGCACGTGCAGCAAGGGGGAACCGTCCCCCATGGGAGCGTCAGGGAGAAGGACACGAGAGAGACAACCCCATGATGGGGAGGAGGATATCGCCCATAAAAAAACAGCCCCGACTGACGTCGAGGCTGTCTGTATGGTGCGCCCGAGAGGATTCGAACCTCTGACCACCTGGTTCGTAGCCAGGTACTCTATCCAGCTGAGCTACGGGCGCTCACAACTTGTTGCACTGCTTGAAATATGGTGCGCCCGAGAGGATTCGAACCTCTGACCACCTGGTTCGTAGCCAGGTACTCTATCCAGCTGAGCTACGGGCGCTCATAAATTGTTGCACTGCTTTAAACATGGTGCGCCCGAGAGGATTCGAACCTCTGACCACCTGGTTCGTAGCCAGGTACTCTATCCAGCTGAGCTACGGGCGCTCATAAATCATTGTATTGCTTGAAATGGTGCGCCCGAGAGGATTCGAACCTCTGACCACCTGGTTCGTAGCCAGGTACTCTATCCAGCTGAGCTACGGGCGCCCTGTTTTCAAACGATAAAAAAAGCTTACTCAACAGTAAGCCTTCCTTAGTGCCGACTTGCTTATGGTCAACACATGACTCCAAGAGTCAAATATGGTGCGCCCGAGAGGATTCGAACCTCTGACCACCTGGTTCGTAGCCAGGTACTCTATCCAGCTGAGCTACGGGCGCAAAATGGCGGAGAAGGGGGGATTCGAACCCCCGATGCGGGTATAAGCCGCATACTCCCTTAGCAGGGGAGCGCCTTCAGCCTCTCGGCCACCTCTCCGTTTGCGGGGCTGATAATACTTCACAGGGATTTTTAGTCAAACACTTTTTTGGAGAAAACAGAGCGTTCGCTCAGCATTTGGCCAAAGAGTGGAATATTCAAGCAATATCGACACTTACCCAGTAGTTTCGCGCTCTGCAGGCCGATTTGCAGGCCCCTGAAAAACAAAAGGCGACATCCGGGATGTCGCCTTCAGGCAGCCATGAAATGGCTTAGAAATTCGGTTGGCCCGGGACTTTCTCGGCCTGTATCCGCATGTAGATCTCTTCGCGGTGTACGGAAACCTCTTTCGGTGCATTCACACCGATACGAACCTGGTTCCCTTTTACGCCCAGTACGGTAACGGTTACTTCGTCACCAATCATCAGGGTTTCCCCTACACGACGAGTCAAAATAAGCATTCGCTTGCTCCTGTATCCTGTTTTGTATTTATATCGATATGCGCCATTATCTTACAAAGATACCGATATGGTAAATGGTTGAAACTAAATCAATCAGGGATTGTTTCCCAAGGGCTGCTCATGAGGCTCTTGATCCAACCCGAACGCCGAGTGCAACGAACGCACGGCCAGCTCCAGGTACTTCTCGTCAATCACCACGGATATCTTGATTTCAGAGGTGGAGATCAGCTGCATGTTGATCCCTTCCTCACCCAATACCTTGAACATGGTGCGCGCTACACCAGGATGATTCCACATGCCGACCCCGACGATGGAGACCTTGGCGATCTCTCCGTTGCCCTGCACGCAGGCGGCCCCCAGCTCGCTGGCGGTCTCCTCCAGCAAGGCGCGGGCCCGGCGATAATCATCGCGATTCACCGTGAAGGTGAAGTCGGCGGTACCATCCCCCATGGTGTTCTGCACTATCATGTCGACATCTATGTTGGCGTCGCTGATCGGATTCAGGATCTGCGCGGCCACGGTCGGCCTGTCCGGCACACCCAGAATGGTCAGGCTGGCCTCGTTGCGATTGAACGCAATGCCGGATACCAGGGGTGCTTCCATCCTCTCACCTCCATATGTGATTAAGGTTCCCTCTCCGTCGACGAAACTCGACAGCACCCTTAGCGGCACGCGGTACTTGCCCGCGAACTCGACCGAACGGATCTGCAGCACCTTGGCTCCGAGACTCGCCATCTCGAGCATCTCCTCGAAGGTGATGGTATCGAGGCGACGCGCCTTGGGCTCGATGCGCGGATCCGTGGTATACACCCCGTCCACATCGGTAAAGATCTGGCACTCATCTGCCTTGATGGCCGCAGCCACGGCCACCGCGGTGGTATCCGAACCCCCTCGGCCCAGGGTAGTGATGGCATTATGCTCATCGCGCCCCTGGAAACCGGCAATCACCACCACCTTGCCGGCACCGAGTGCGGCTCCCACCTGCTCGGTGTCGATACGGGTGATGCGCGCCTTGCCATAGGCGGAGTCGGTGTGGATGCGGACCTGATCACCGGTCATCGAGACTGCGGGGCAACCGCGCTTGTTGAGCGCAATCGCCAGCAGTGCAATGGTGACCTGCTCACCGGTGGAGATCAGCACATCCATCTCGCGCCGGTTGGCATCCTGGTCCAGCTGCTGGGCCATGCCCAGCAACCGGTTGGTTTCGCCCGACATGGCGGAGACCACCACCACCACGTCATGTCCCTGGGCACGGGTCAGTTGAACCCGCTCAGCAACTGCCTCGATCCGCTCCAGCGTGCCGACCGAGGTGCCACCGTACTTCTGTACATAGAGTGCCACAGATCACCTCGCCCGCTTACAGGCGCTCTTCCAGCCAGGAGTGAACGGATTGCAGCGCCGCCGGCACCGCCTCAGGCTGGGTACCACCCGCCTGTGCCATGTCGGGACGACCACCGCCCTTGCCACCCACCTGCTGGGCCACCAGATTGACCAGCTCACCAGCTTTGACCTTACCGGTCAGGTCATTGGTCACGCCCGCGATCAGGTTGACCTTGCCATCACTGCTGGTTGCCAGCAGCACGACACCGGATTTCATCTGGTTCTTCAGCTCGTCCAGCATGCCGCGCAGGGATTTGGGGTCGACCCCTTCCAGGGCGGCAACCAGCACCTTCTGGCCATTGATGTCGATGACCTGACTCAGCAGGTCGTTACCCGCCTGCGCCGCCAGCTTGGCTTTGAGCTGTTCCAGCTCGCGCTCCATCATCTTGGCCTTGTCCAGTACCTGGCGCACCTTGTCGGCGATGGAAAACTGATCGCCCTTCACCAGCGCGGCGGCCTCTTCGATCTGTTCACCCAGCTGGTGCATCAGATCGATGGCGCTCTTGCCGGTGACCGCTTCGATACGACGCACGCCAGCCGCGATGCCGCTCTCGGCAATGATCTTGAAGAAGCCGATGTCACCGGTGCGCTTGGCGTGAGTACCGCCGCACAGCTCGGTGGAGTAGTCGCCCATGCGTACCACACGCACATCGTCTTCATATTTCTCGCCAAACAGCGCCATGGCACCGGCTGACTTGGCCTCTTCCAGCCCCATCAGCTGGGTGGCCACCTCGTGGTTGGCACGGATCTGGGCGTTGACGAGCTCCTCGATCCGGCGAATGGTCGCCATGGTCAGCCCTTCGAAGTGGGAGAAGTCGAAGCGCATGCGCTCGGCGCCCACCAGGGATCCTTTCTGGGTCACGTGCTCACCCAGCGCCTGGCGCAAGGCCGCGTGCAGCAGGTGAGTCACGGAGTGGTTAAGGGCGATGGCCTGACGACGGTCGCCATCGACCACGGCCTCGACCTCGGCTCCCTTCTCCAGGGTACCCAGTTCCAGATAGCCCTTGTGGATGATCGCCTTGCCCGCTTTCTGGGTGTCGGTGACGGCGAAGATGCCGTCATCCACCTTGAGGATGCCGCTGTCACCCACCTGACCGCCGGACTCCGCATAGAAGGGGGTCTCCGCCAGCACGATCACGGCCTCTTCACCAGCGATGAGGCCATTGACCTCGACACCATCCTTGTAGATACCGACCACCTGAGTGTTCTGGCTCAGCTGTTTGTAACCGGTAAAGGGGGTCTCGAAATCGAGCTTCAGCACGTCGTTGTAGTTCACGCCGAAACTGGAAGCCTCTTTCGCGCGGGCGCGCTGCTTCTCCATCTCGGCCTTGAAGCCCTCTTCGTCGATGCCGATCTCGCGCTCGCGCACCACATCGGCGGTCAGGTCGGCCGGGAAGCCGTAAGTGTCATAGAGCTTGAACACCACTTCACCCGGGATCACCTTGGCATCACCGAGGTTGGCCAGGGCGTCTTCCAGCAGCAGCAGACCTCTGTCCAGCGTGCGGACGAACTGCTCCTCCTCGATGCGCAACACTCGCTCGACCAGCGGCAGCTGGGCGATCAGTTCCGCCGCCACATCCTTCATCTGCACGGCCAGCTCGGCAGCCAGCTTGTAGAAGAAGACGTCGGTAGCACCCAGCTTGCGGCCGTGACGCACGGCGCGGCGGATGATGCGGCGCAGCACGTAGCCGCGACCTTCATTGGAGGGCATGACACCGTCAGCCACCAGGAAGGCGCAGGAACGGATGTGGTCCGCGATGACGCGCAGGGACTGGTTGCTCAGATCCGTGGTGCCGACAATCTCGGCCGCCTTCTTGATCAACGCCTGGAAGATGTCGATCTCATAGTTGGAGTGCACCCCCTGCATGATGGCGGAGATACGCTCCAGACCCATGCCGGTATCCACGGACGGACGGGGCAGCGGCTCCATGGTGCCGTCAGCCTGACGGTTGAACTGCATGAAGACCACGTTCCAGATCTCGATGAAGCGGTCGCCATCCTCTTCCGGTGAACCGGGAGGGCCACCCCAGATGTGATCGCCGTGGTCGTAGAAGATCTCGGTGCAGGGACCGCATGGGCCGGTATCGCCCATGGCCCAGAAGTTGTCGGATGCATAAGGAGCACCCTTGTTGTCACCGATGCGCACGATGCGATCGGCCGGCACGCCGACCTCTTTTTCCCAGATGTCGAAGGCTTCGTCATCAGTCGCGTAGACGGTCACCAGCAGGCGCTCTTTGGGCAGCTTGAGGGTACCGGTCAGGAATTCCCATGCAAACCGGATGGCGTCCTGTTTGAAGTAGTCACCGAAGCTGAAGTTGCCCAGCATCTCGAAGAAGGTATGGTGACGGGCGGTATAGCCGACGTTTTCCAGGTCATTGTGCTTGCCGCCAGCCCGCACGCAACGCTGGGCCGTGGTGGCACGGTGATAGGCACGCTTGTCGGCGCCAAGGAACACGTCCTTGAACTGGTTCATCCCTGCGTTGGTGAACAGCAGGGTCGGATCGTTGTGCGGTACCAGCGAGCTGGAAGAGACAACCTGGTGTCCCTGGGTGCGGAAATACTCGAGAAACGCAGCGCGAATCTCTGACGTGGACATGTACATGGAAAATCCTGCTTGATTCGAATACGGACTTTTAACCGCATTAATGTAAGTTTTCTGCAGGGTAAAGTAAAACGTGGGGACCCTTGGCGGGTGAAATAGCCCCCAAGGGGCCAGCGTTTGGCAGCAGCACCCGCAAGCACGTCGCAACAGGGGGGCTTCGGGATGCCTCGCTCGACCACAGGGCCACCATCGACAGACCCGGCGAAGGGCTGATATTCCCCACCAGCCGCACCGCACACCAAGGGAAATCCTGCCCATAGGTCCAACCTCGGCGCGCCACTATTGCTCACCTTGCATGGCTGAGAGGGCGTAACGGGCTTGCTCCTGGGTAAAACCACGCCCCATCAGATATTTGAGCCACTTCAGGCGCAGTTTGAAGTCGGCAAAGTCGGTCGCCTTTGCCCGACGCGACAACAACGCAAGCGCCAGTTCGAACCAGTCGAGCTCGGGTTGATCCAGGGCCGCCTCGATCTGGGTGTCATCCAGCCCCTTGCGACGCAGGTCGAAGCGGATCCTGAGCGGACCATGGCCTTTGGCCGCACCGGCCCGCACCGCCATGGCACCGTAACGATCGTCATTGACCCAGCCATAGCCACGGCAATGGTCGAGTACAACGGCGACCACCTCCTCCTCGAATCCCTTCTGACGCAGGCGTCTGGCCAGCTCGGATTCAGCACTTTCGCGGCGGGCAAGACTGCGCATGGCAAAGGCGCGGGCGGCGGCGACCTGCTCTTCAAAGGTCAATTCGACGGGCTCGCCCGGCTCGTTCACTGATTCATCCACCATAAACAACAAGGCCGGGTATCAACCCGGCCTTTCCTCATTCCTTATTCGAACTCTTGTTCGTTTTCGGCTTCAAACTCGGCGTATTCGGCAGCCGTGGCCTTCTCCTCCACCGGCGCGGCGCCGGAGAGCAGCAGCTCGCGCAGCTTCACTTCCACCTCGGCAGCCAGTGCCTTGTTTTCGGAGAAGAGCTTCATCACGTTGGCTTTACCCTGGCCGATCTTCTCGCCGTTGTAGCTGTACCAGGCACCCGCCTTGTCGATCAGCTTGTGCTTGACGCCCAGGTCCACCAGCTCGCCCTCCTTGGAGATGCCGGCACCATAGAAGATCTGGAATTCAGCCTGCTTGAAGGGTGGCGCCACCTTGTTCTTCACTACCTTGACGCGGGTCTCGTTACCGACCACTTCGTCACCCTCCTTGATGGCGCCGGTACGACGGATGTCCAGGCGCACGGAAGCGTAGAACTTCAAAGCGTTACCACCGGTGGTGGTCTCCGGGCTGCCGAACATGACACCGATCTTCATCCGGATCTGGTTGATGAAGATGCACAGGCAGTTGGCGTTCTTGATGTTGGCGGTCAATTTACGCAGCGCCTGCGACATCAGACGAGCCTGCAGGCCGACGTGGGAGTCACCCATCTCCCCTTCGATTTCCGCTTTCGGGGTCAAGGCCGCCACGGAGTCGACGATGATGACGTCGACGGCATTGGAGCGCACCAGCATGTCGCAAATCTCCAGTGCCTGTTCACCGGTATCCGGCTGGGAGATGAGCAGGTCGTCGACGTTGACGCCCAGCTTGGCGGCATAGATAGGATCCAGTGCGTGCTCCGCATCGACGAAGGCACAGGTCTTGCCCTTCTTCTGGGCTTCGGCGATCACCTGCAGGGTCAGCGTAGTTTTACCGGACGATTCCGGACCGTAGATCTCGACGATACGACCGCACGGCAGACCACCGATCCCCAGCGCCACGTCCAGAGA
Source organism: Aeromonas sp. Prich7-2 (assembly GCF_017939255.1). Classification (NCBI taxonomy): domain Bacteria; kingdom Pseudomonadati; phylum Pseudomonadota; class Gammaproteobacteria; order Aeromonadales; family Aeromonadaceae; genus Aeromonas; species Aeromonas sp. Prich7-2. The sequence continues at coordinate 12,562 of NZ_JAGKRI010000010.1, read as the reverse complement.
GAGGGAGCCGGTGGAGATGGCTTCGATATCCATGGTCTTGCTGTCGCCCAGACGCATGATGGAGCCTTTGCCAAACTGCTTTTCGATCTGGCCCAGCGCAGCCGCCAGTGCCTTCTGTTTGTTCTGATCCATGCCAATCTCCGCTGGGAATCGTGAGTAAGAAGTGAAGTTGGGCTAAGTATACTGTTTATGTATACAGTATCAAGCCCAATTTATTTGAGCAGTGCCAGGAGTCCGGACAAGGCCTGTCTGACCGCCTGCTGGCGCACCTGATGGCGATCCCCATCGAAACGTGCGAGCAGGGAGTGGTGACGACCGGTACGATCTGCCCAGGCAAACCAGACAGTGCCGACCGGTTTCTCCTCGCTGCCACCACCAGGCCCGGCGATACCGCTGATGGCCACGCAGATACCCGCATCGGAGCGAGCCAGGCAGCCCCGGGTCATCTCCAGCACCACGGGTTCGCTGACGGCGCCGTGGCGCAACAGGCTGTCGATGCTAACGCCGAGCATCTGCTGTTTGGCTTCGTTGGTGTAGGTCACGAAACCGCGATCGAACCAGGCAGAGCTGCCGGCAGTATCCGTGATGGCAGTGGCAACCCCGCCGCCGGTACAGGATTCCGCCGTGGCGGCCAGCCAGCCTCTGGCCAGCAGTGCCTCGCCCAGTTCCCGGGATAAGCGGGAGATCTCTGCTTCAAGTCCCATCATCGCGTCCTCTTCCGGCCTCTTCCAGGCGAAATATGGCGCTCATTATGCAGTTGCCCCGCTCCTCGGGCAACCGACCCCGGGGCCACTGCGTCAGCAAGTTGTCGTCGCTTAAGCTCCAGTACATGGCTGCTCGTTATCATGTTCCAACACCGCCATGCATGCGGTTTCCATCCCATCAGACCAAGGAGAAAGCCGGATGATGCATCCGTTCAACGTCGCCATGACAGCCCTCGCAATGTGTATCGCCACCCATGCCTTTGCCACCGAGGGCACCGCCGAGCTGCAGAGCGAGACCACCCTGGCCCAGGAGCTGAACCTCTCCAGCGCCCAGGTGGAGCAGATCAAAGGGCTGCGCGAGCAGGCCACCAGGGAGCTGGGCTCAATCAAGCTCGATGCCATCGGCCAGGACGTCATCGTCAACATGATCAAGTCCGGCAAATGGGATGAAGTGGCGGCGAGGAAGCAGTTGCAGACCATCAGCGACGTACAGGCCGAGGCCCGCTACCATCGCGCCCACTACCTCTTCGAGGTGAGCCGGGTGCTGACGCCCGAGCAGAAAGCCAAGCTGCACGAGATGCTGAGTGGCGGCGAGGCCATGTACTAAGGGCGACACTCTCCCCGTCTCTCCCATCCCCGCATCCGTGCGGGGATGCTATTTCTCCTCCCCCATGCCTCTTTTCGGCCAGGCTCCCCCCAGGCCACTCTGGTCAGCATCATCCGGATGCACAGATCCGCGACGGGATGCCGGCTTTGCCCCCAAGACGGAGATTCCTCCTCACCATCTTGCCTCGAGCATGTAGAATGGCCCCCAGATTCAGACCCATGACGGCAGACGTTTGCCCGCAAGAGCACCTTCTGGAATAGCACATGACAGCACAATACCAAGCGCCAGGCGCCAACTTGAGCGCCCACACCCCCATGATGCAGCAGTATCTGACTCTCAAGGCCGAAAACCCGGAGATCCTGCTGTTCTATCGCATGGGTGACTTCTACGAGCTCTTCTACGACGACGCCCGCAAGGCCTCCCAGCTGCTCGACATCTCCCTGACCAAGCGCGGCCAGTCGGCCGGCAGCCCCATCCCGATGGCCGGGGTGCCCTATCACGCCATCGAGGGGTATCTCGCCAAGCTGGTACAGCTCGGCGAATCGGCCGCCATCTGCGAGCAGGTGGGGGATCCCGCCACCAGCAAGGGGCCCGTGGAGCGCAAGGTCATTCGCATCATCACCCCGGGTACCGTCTCCGACGAGGCGCTGCTCAGCGAACGGCAGGACAACCTGATCGCCGCCGTCTACCACGATGGCCGCCGCTTCGGTTACGGCACCATGGACATCGGCTCCGGTCGCTTCTTCATCAACCAGTTCGAGAAAGAAGAGACCCTGCTGGCGGAGCTGCAACGCACCAATCCGGCGGAGCTGCTCTACCCCGAATCGTTCGCCTTCCTGCACCATGTCGAGGGTCGCCGCGGTCTGCGTCGCCGCCCGGAGTGGGAGTTCGAGCTCGGCACCGCCCGCAAGCTCTTGTGCCAGCAGTTCGGCACCCAGGATCTGGTGGGCTTTGGGGTCGAGCAGAGCGAGACCGCCCTGTGCGCCGCCGGCTGCCTGATGCAGTACGTGAAAGACACCCAGCGCACCGCCCTGCCCCACATTCGCAGCGTGCGCCTGGAGCAGCCCGATCATGCGGTCATCATGGATGCCGCCACCCGCCGCAATCTGGAGCTGACCCAGAATCTGGCTGGCGGCCACGACAACACCCTCTCCGCCGTGCTCGATTGCACCGCCACGCCGATGGGCAGCCGGCTGCTCAAGCGCTGGATCCATCAGCCGATCCGCGACCGGGTGATCCTCAAAGGTCGCCAGAGCACCATCAAGGAGCTCATCGAGCAGAACCTCTATGACGAGTTGGGCGGATTGCTGCGCCAGGTCGGTGACGTGGAGCGGGTGCTGGCGCGTCTCGCCCTGCGCAGTGCCCGCCCGCGCGATCTGACCCGGTTGCGGCAGGCTTTCGCTCAGCTGCCCGAGTTGCAGCGGCTGCTGGCGGAGAGCGAGCACGAGGCGGTGCAGCAACTGCGCGAGCGGGCGAGCACCTTCCCCGAACTGTTCGACCTGCTGGAGCGTGCCGTGATGGAGGTGCCGCCGGTGCTCATCCGCGATGGCGGCGTCATCCGTGAAGGGTTCAATCAGGAGCTGGACGAGCTGCGGGATCTGGCCAACGGCGCCACCGCCAGCCTGGCCCGCATCGAGGAACGGGAGAAGGCGCTCACCGGCATCAACACTCTCAAGGTGGGCTACAACAAGGTGCACGGCTTCTATATCGAGGTGAGCCGTGCCAACAGCCACCTGGTGCCGGCTCACTACATCCGCCGCCAGACGCTGAAAAACAACGAGCGCTACATCATCGATGAGCTGAAGAAGTACGAGGACAAAGTGCTCACCGCCCAGGCCCAGGCGCTGGCGCTGGAAAAACGTCTCTACGAAGAGCTGCTCGACGCCCTGCTGCCCCACCTCGGCGATCTGCAGGAGTCTGCTGCCGCACTGGCGGAGCTGGACGTACTGGCCAACCTGGCCGAGCGGGCAGAGACCCTCGACTATCGCTGCCCCACCCTCATCGATGAGGATCAGATCATCATTGAAGCGGGCCGCCATCCGGTGGTGGAGCAGGTGATGACCGACCCCTTTATCGCCAACCCCATCCGGCTGGAGAGGGAGCGGCGGATGTTGATCATCACCGGCCCCAACATGGGCGGTAAGTCCACCTACATGCGCCAGACTGCGCTCATCGTGCTGCTGGCCCATATCGGCGCATTCGTGCCCGCCGACAGCGCCCGCATCGGCCCCATCGACCGCATCTTCACCCGCATCGGGGCGTCGGATGATCTCGCCTCCGGCCGCTCCACCTTTATGGTGGAGATGACCGAAACCGCCAATATCCTCAACAACGCCACCGCCCGCAGTCTGGTGCTGATGGACGAGATTGGCCGCGGCACCAGCACCTACGACGGCCTCTCCCTGGCCTGGGCCTGCGCCGAGCAGCTGGCGAGCAAGATTGGCGCCTACACCCTGTTCGCCACTCACTACTTCGAGCTGACCCGCCTGCCCGAGCTGATGAGTGGGCTGGCCAACGTCCACCTGGATGCGGTGGAGCACGGCGACACCATCGCCTTCATGCACGCGGTGCAGGAAGGTGCGGCCAGCCGATCCTACGGCCTGCAGGTAGCGGCGCTGGCCGGGGTGCCGAAATCGGTGATCCACCAGGCCCGCCACAAACTGCACGAGCTGGAGAGTGCCACTCCGGTGGCCGCCGGCGAAAGCCGTCCGGCTCCGGTAACTCTCGCCCCGCAACCCCATCCTGTGGTGGAGGAGCTGGCAGCAGTTCGCCCGGACGAGCTGACCCCGCGCCAGGCCCTTGACCTGCTCTATCGACTCAAGCAGATGCTGTAGCTACCGACCGCCGAACAGGCATGAAAAAGGGGAACCGCGAGGTTCCCCTTTCGTTTGACAGAACCTGTCATCAGCCCGGACCGATGCGATCCATCAGGCTCAGATTGACCGACCCCGGATGGCGCTTGAGCTTCTGCCTGTATTCGAACTGGTGCTGGCTCTCCTGTTTGAGCCCCTGCATCAGGGAGTAGCACATGGCCAGCATGATGACCGAGAAGGGCAGCGCGGCGATGATGCTGGCGGCCTGCAGGGCGGCAAGCCCGCCGGAGACCAGCAGAATGGCCGCGACCAGCCCCTGCCCCAGTCCCCAGATGGCACGGTGCAGCACGGGGGGATCCTGGTCGCCGATGGAGAGCAGCGTCGTAATCACGAGCGTGCCCGAGTCGCTGGAGGTGATGAAGTAGGTGCAGATAAGCAGGGTCAGCACCCCCTTGGCAATCCAGCCGAAGGTCTCCCAGTGCAGCAGTTCCACCGTCTTGTAGAGCGCCATGGTGACATCCTGATTGACCGCTTCCACCACGCCGCCGCCACCGAACAGCTCCAGGTTCATGGCAGTCCCGCCGAACACGGTGAGCCAGAACATGCCGAGCAGGGAGGGCACCAGCAGAACACCGAGCACGAATTCACGAATCGTGCGGCCCTTGGAGATGCGGGCGATGAACATGCCGACAAAGGGTGCCCACGCGATCCACCAGCCCCAGTAAAATGCGGTCCAGCTAGACTGCCAGGCCGAGGTACCGTTGGCTTCGGTATTGGTCCAGAAGCTCAGCTTGACGATGTTCTGCAGGTAATCACCGATGTTCTGCACATAGGCGTTGAGTATGTAGGTGGTCGGCCCCAGCACCAGGAAGAGGCCCAGCACGAACACGCTCAACCAGATATTGAGTTCGGAGAGGATCTTCACCCCGCGCCCGACGCCGGAGATGGCCGACAGGGTGGCAATCAGGCTGATGCCACCGATGAGCCAGAGCTGGTTCGCTTGTGACACGCCCATGCCGAACATCTGATTGAGGCCGGTGTTCATCTGGGAAACTCCCAGCCCAAGGGAGGTCGCCACCCCGAACACGGTACCGAACACCGCCAGCACGTCGGCGGCATGGCCCCAGAAGCCGTAGATGCGATCGCCAAGAATGGGGTAGAGCACGGAGCGGATGGCCAGCGGCAACTTGCGCCGGTAGCTGAAGAAGGCCAGCGACAGGCCGACGATCACATAGATGGCCCAGGGGTGCAGACCCCAGTGGAAGAAGGTGAGGCGCATGGCGATCTGGGCCGCTTCCGGCGTCATACCTTCGGTGATGAAGGGGTTGCCCTGCAGGTGATACATGGGCTCGGCGATACTCCAGAACACCAGGCCTATGCCCATGCCTGCGCTGAACAGCATGGAAAACCAGGCAAAGTAGCCAAACTCCGGTACCTGGTCGTCGTCGCCCAGCCGGATGCTGCCAAAGCGGCTGAACATCAGGTAGACGGCGAAGAACAGGAACAGGGCGACCACCAGGATGTAATACCACTTGAAGCCAGCAATGATGGTGTCCTTGGCCCCGGTAAACCAGGTGCCTGCGGTATCCGGATCAAAGACGCCGAACAGCAGGAAGAGGGTCACGACGGTCAGGGCCGTCATGGCCATGGTGGGATTGAGGCCTTTCAAAAGCCCTTTGGTTGCTCGCATCGGGCCTCCTTAGTCGTTGTTGAAAAAGTCTTCACCCACGTGATCGCCGGCACCGCCGATGGCGCGATAGGCCAGACGACCTGCCACCTGCTCACGGTGATCCACCAGGGTCACCGACGGCTGGCCGTTCACTGCGTGGCGTTTGCCGAGGAAGATAGCCATGGGCACCCCCAGATTGGAGACACCGCTGGTGATCCAGAGGCGGTTGAAGTCATAGGAGCCACCGATGAACTCCAGCTGTGCCAGCCCATTGTCCAGACCCGCCAGATAAAAGTTCATGGCACTCTCGTCGGGGAAGAGGTGAACCAGCACATAGGCATAGCGCAGCTCATTGACCAACTCCTTTAGACTGAAAGAACCTGTGTTGCTGCAAGAGAGCGGCAGCTCACCATCGTAGTGGTGTACCTTGAGGTTGTTGGGGTCCTCGTCATAGGCAGGTTGATAACGCACAAATGCTGCGGTGTCCGGCAGTTCATAGCGAACTCTGACCACACGCAGGTCGGCAACCAGGGACTTGATATCCAGGTCGTCATGCATGATTTCACTCCTCAAATATCGGGTTGGAATGGGGCAATTGTCCGATAACCTAACACAATATTCATTAGAGCTAAAACCATTACATCAAAAACCATATTGACCTTGTTATGGATTAGGCGGAGAATTTCGCGCCTCTCCACAGCCCTGCGATGACCCAGACCCCATGGAAAAACATGATGAAGTGCTGATCGCCCTGCGCCAGATCATCCGTGCCATCGACATGCACTCCAAGCGCTTGATCAAGGAGGCCGGCCTGACCTCGCCTCAACTCCTGCTGCTCAAGGGCATCGACGAGCTTGGCCAGATCTCCATGCGCCAGTTGGCGGATCACACCAACATGAGCCAGGCCACCGCCACCACCATCATGGACCGGCTGGAGAGCCGCCAGCTGGTACAGCGCATTCGCAGCGAAACCGACAAACGCAAGGTGCATGCAACGCTCACTGACGCGGGACGCGCCCTGCTTGCCCAGGCTCCGACCCCCTTGCAGGAGAGTTTCATTCAACGTTTTCAGGCGCTGGAGAACTGGGAGCAAGGGTTGTTGCTCTCATCCCTGCAACGCATCTCCGCCATGATGAATGCCGACGGCATCGATGCCGCCCCCGTGCTGAGTGTCAGCCCCCTGACCGAAGAGCGGGCCTGAAATCCTGAAGTCCGTTTACATGTTTTCAGTTAACTTCTGGCACTCAGAACCCGATGTACCGCATCGGGGATTCTGCATTGCGAGGCCTAATGCGATCATTCTAGGTTATAACTACCCACCACCTTATGCACCATCTTCCTCGTCTACACCAGGTCCTACGGGCTTTGCTACAGCAACTCTCCTTTCAGTATCCCGTTCACCCGCTCTGCCAGCGCATTCTGATAACAGTCATACCCATCAGTCATCGAGTACTGTACTCCGTACCGTTCATACAGCGTCTGATTCAAGCCTGAGCAATACTGCACCCTGCCGTCCGAGTGATGGATAAACTCCCCGCTGCCACGCCGTTGCTTCAGTGCTCTGCGCCATCACAACCAACTCAGCATGCATCCCTTCGTGCACGTGATGCCCCGCTATCTTACGCGAGCAGGCATCCGTCACCAGGCTCAGGTAGAGTGGCCCGCTCTTTGCCGGCAGGTAAGTGATGTCGGCAACCAAGACCTGCCCTGGCGCCACCGCAGTGATTTTCACCGGGCCGGGTTTGAGCAAGTTGGGATGGCGATAGAAACGCTGAAAACTGTGGAGCGTCTTGTGATAGGCCCGTTTGGGCTGCACCAACAGACGGTGCTCGGCCAATATCCTAAACAGTCTGTCCCACCAGACCGTCAGCCCAGCATCGTCTTGGCCCTGCAGCAGATAATGCTACTTGTGGATGCCCACCCGTAGTGAACTTTGCGCACAAAGCTCACTACCTGCTGCCCTTGTGCATGACGCAGGTCGGCGACCCGATTGCGATTGTAGTCAGCCTAACGGTTTATTCCGAGGAACCAGCAAGCACTGAAGATGGTCAGCTTTTCGACATACCGCTGCGAGAGAGCTTACCAGGTCGTTTTTTACGATTGAGGCGCCTTCAAAGAACTGAGCCTCCAGGCTCATCTGCGCCAGCTACTCGAGCTCCTTGATACGCTGTTCAGACATTTGGTTGCCGGGATCAGGCATGATGTGATCCTGCCAGCTCTAATCGATGCTCCCTGGCTCCAACCCTGCAGACCATGCTTATGCAACCATACCAGAATGGTCGAATTGCCCTGAATGCCATATTGGAATTGTGTCTACTGGTAGGTGAGTTCACCTTTTTCAATCTGCTCGACCAGGGACAATTTAAACCTCAGTGAGTAATCGCGCTGTGTGCGTTTCACAAGGTATAAGCCATATTCAGGACGGGGACAGTGGGAAAAGAAAAAGCCCAGCATTGCTGCTGGGCTTTTTATTTGGCTCCTCCTGCTGGGCTCGAACCAGCGACCTGCGGATTAACAGTCCGTCGCTCTACCGACTGAGCTAAGGAGGAATTATTCGTGGTGCCCAGAGACGGAATCGAACCGCCGACACGGGGATTTTCAATCCCCTGCTCTACCGACTGAGCTATCTGGGCAAATGGTGCCGGCTACCGGAATCGAACTGGTGACCTACTGATTACAAGTCAGTTGCTCTACCTACTGAGCTAAGCCGGCACACTTCAAACCATTGTGCATGAACACGTTTTTATTTCATGGCACCAAAATATGGTGCCCAGAGACGGAATCGAACCGCCGACACGGGGATTTTCAATCCCCTGCTCTACCGACTGAGCTATCTGGGCGTGGGCGCTATTAAACGGATTTTAGGGCAGGTGGTCAACGGGAAATTTCACTTTTCGTCTCGTTCGTCTCTTTTTTGCGCAGCATCATCCATTTTCATCACTTCTGCTGGCGGGACCGCTCCCCGGCGCCCCCAGAGGCGGGACTCCTCCCCCTTGAGCAGGCGGGTAATATTCTCGTGATGACGGATCAGGATGAGACAGGAGAGCAGGGAGACCGGCAACGTGTATTCCGGTTTGAGCAGATAGGTAAAGAGCGGAGTCAGCAACACGGTCACGATGGATGCCAGTGACGAATAGCCGCTCACCAGCAGCACCAGCAGCCAGGTGGTGATGACGGCGCCCCCCATGGCAAAGCCGATGGGCAGCATGGTACCGAGGGCGGTGGCGACGCCCTTGCCGCCACGGAAGTGGAAGAAGAGGGGGTACATGTGGCCCAGACAGGCGGCCACCCCGATAAAGCCGAGGTAGACGGGCTTGATCTGCAGATACCAGGCGAGGTAGACGGGGGCCATCCCCTTGAGCACGTCGAGAAGCAGTACGATCAGCGCCGCCATCCGGCCGCCGAGGCGCAACACATTGGTCGCCCCCGGGTTGTGGGAACCATGGTCACGGGGATCCGGCAGACCCGTGATGCGGGAAACCAGCACGGCACTGGACAGCGAGCCGCCCAGATAGGCCAGAATAATCATCAAAATCGTCAGGGCCGTCATCTTGGTCGTTTTTACCACGATATGAATGGGGTATGATGCGGGCCACATTCCCAGGCCCGGGCTTGCCCGAAAGCGTGTCGCCCAAACCGGCCGCCAGCGGCAATCTGCTTGCCGGGCCTGCATCCCTGCGCTGTTTTCACAGCCCATCAAGAGTAAAGAAGAAGTACTGTCATGGACAAGGTGTTTATTCGCGGACTCGAGGTTTTGACCACCATAGGTGTATATGAGTGGGAGAAGGGCATTCGCCAGAAGCTCTGTTTCGACCTCGAGATGGGGTTTGACAATCGCCCAGCCGCCGCAACCGACGATATCAATCTGGCGCTGGATTACGCCACCCTCTCTCGCAAGATCTGTGATCACGCCCAGGGCAAGATAGTGGAGCTGGTCGAGACCATGGCCGAGCAGGTCGCCGCTCTGGTGCTGGAAGACGAGCGGGTACAGTGGGTCAAGGTGACCCTGACCAAACCGGGTGCCGTGCCCAATGCGGCAGGCGTCGGGGTCGAGATCCTGCGCCATCGCACGCCGGCTGCGAGCGCCAACTGATGACCCGCATCTATATAAGTCTGGGATCCAACATCGCTCGGGAACGCCATATCCGCGCCGGCCTCGATGCCCTGCACGCCGAATTCGGCGAGTTGCAGGTCTCCCGGGTATTCGAGAGCGAGGCAGTGGGCTTCAACGGCCGCCCCTTCTACAACCTGGTGGTGGGTGCCGATACCGAGCTGCCCCTGGCGACCCTGTGCCAGCGGCTGCGCGCCATGGAGTTCGCTCACGGCCGCGAGCCGGATGCCAAGAAGTTCGCCCCGCGCACCCTGGATCTCGATCTGCTGCTCTACGGCGAGCTGGTCTGCGAGACACCGCTGGTGCTGCCGCGCGGCGAGATCCTCACCAACGCCTTCGTGCTCTGGCCGCTGGCGGAGCTGGCTCCCACATTCCGCCACCCCATCGATGGTCGCACCATCGGTGAGCTGTGGGCAGGTTACGACAAAGCCTCCCAGCGCCTTGACCCCATTCCCTTCCACTGGAAAGCGGGCGAATTGCAGCATCACTGAACAACAAGGGCACCCTCGGGTGCCCTTGTTGATGACTCCGCTGATGATGGATAAGAAACGGTGATTGGGCCTGCGCCGGTGCAAGTGGCAGGATGACCGCCATCACAGGAGAACCCCATGCCACTCGATGCCATTCACGACTTCAACCGTCAGTTGCTCACCGACCTGCCCCACCAGCGCTTCGAGCACGAACCCATCCTCGATTACGCCACCGACGAGCGGGTCAAGGCTCGCCTCGGCTGGCAGGCCGAGTTCAGCAAGACCCTTTTCCTCAAATTCAAGGATGGTCGCTTCGCCCTGCTGCTGACCCACAGAGACGGCCGGCTCGACAGCAAGGCGGTCAAGGCGGCGCTCGGTGCCAAACCCTCCATCTGCACCGCTGACGAGATGCAGACCGAGATTGGCTGCCTGCCGGGAGCCGTCTGCCCCTTCCTGCCACGCGCCGACATCCCCCTGCTGGTGGATCCCGTGCTCATGAATCACCATGCCTTTACCTGGACGCCGGGCCACCCCGAGCAGACTTTCCTGCTGGAGACCACCCACCTGGCCGGACTGCTGGCCCGATTACCCTGCGACGTGAGCTACCTGCCCGCCCCCTGAGCCTGGGACTCAGCGCTTTTCCCGCGCCAGCTGGGCGAAGATCAGCGCCGCCAGCATGGACATCAGGCCGATGCACAGATAGGTGAGGTGGAACCCCTCCAGCCAGCGGCCACTCTCCTCGGGCTGGCCGATGGAGAAGAGTCCCAGCAGGCTGGCGGCGATGGCCACCCCCAGGCTCATGGAGAGCTGCATCACCACCGACAGCAGACCGTTGCCGCTGCTGGCGTGCTCGCTGCTGAGATCCTGCAGGGTCAGGGTGTTCATGGCGGAAAATTGCAGGGAGTTGATGGCGCCAAAGACCGCCAGCCACACCAGCAGTACGCCGTGGGGCACCTGGTTGTCGATGAAATAGAAGCTCGCGATCATGGCCCCGAGCGCCAGGGTGTTGCCGATCAGGATGCGGCGATAACCGATGCGCGGAATGAGCTTGTTCACCAGCGTCTTGGTCAGCATGGCGCCGATCACCGTGGGGATCATGGTCATCCCCGCCTTGCTCGGGGAGAAGCCGAGCCCCAGTTGCAGGAAGAGCGGGGTGAGAAACGGCATGGCGCCGCTGCCGAGGCGGGCAAACAGATTGCCCCAGATACCGATGGCGAAGGTGGACGTCTTGAACAGCGCCAGACTGAACAGGGGCTGCTCCGCCGTGGCGGCATAGAGCCAGTAGCTCGCCATGGCGGCCAGACCGAACAATACCGCAAACAGGGCCCAACCGGTTGAGATGCTGTGCTCCCCCAGGCCTTGCAGACCGACGGATACCAGCACCATGCCGACACTGAACAGCACAAACCCCTGCCAGTCAAACCTGGCGGTGTGCTGGCGAAGGTCGGGCATGAAGTGCCAGCTCGCCACGAAGCCGAGCAGGCCCACCGGCAGGTTGATGAGGAAGACCCAGTGCCAGCTCGCCACCTCCACCAGCCAGCCCCCCAGGGCCGGGCCGATGAGGGGGCCGAGCAGACCGGGGATGGTGACGAACGACATCACCCTCAGCAGCTCATGCTTGCTGTAGACCCGCAGCACCGCCAGACGCCCGATGGGCATCAGCAAGGCCCCCCCGACCCCTTGCAACACCCGGGCGATCACCAGCATGGGCAGGGTGTTGGCGATGGCACAGGCCAGGGAACCCAGAGTAAACAGCAGGATGGCGACCAGATAGACCCGGCGGGTGCCGAATCTGTCCGCCAACCAGCCGGAGGCGGGAATGAGCAGGGCCACCGTCAGCATGTAGGCGATGATGACGGACTGCATCTGCAGCGGACTCTCGCCCAGGGCCTCGGCCATGCTGGGCAGGGCGGTGTTGAGGATGGTGCCATCCAGTGTCTGCATGAAAAAACCGACCGCCGTCAGCCAGGGCAGCCATTTGCGCTGGGCGGGCGTCACCATCGGGGAGCTGTCAGGCATGGTTCTGTCTCTCCTCATCACATAAGAAAATCTATGGTCACCCCCTTTTTTGCAACCTTGATTTCGGGTGTTGTGGTTGGCTTGCTTAAATCTATCCGGCGTCTTGATGGAGAATGTTCTCCGCGCCACGATGAGAATCGCGCCTGACTGTCCTAAAAAGACCCTCGGC
>NZ_JAGKRI010000105.1:0-7768 GCF_017939255.1 Aeromonas sp. Prich7-2 | reverse complement strand
ATGGCGCTGACTACGTCCGCACCCACGCGCCTGGAGATCTGCGAAGCGCAATCACCTTCTCGGAAACCCTCGCGAAATTTCGCAGTCGCGACGCCAGAGACCGAGGGTTAGATCATGCCTAGCATTCACCTTCCGGCCGCCCGCTAGCGGACCCTGGTCAGGTTCCGCGAAGGTGGGCGCAGACATGCTGGGCTCGTCAGGATCAAACTGCACTATGAGGCGGCGGTTCATACCGCGCCAGGGGAGCGAATGGACAGCGAGGAGCCTCCGAACGTTCGGGTCGCCTGCTCGGGTGATATCGACGAGGTTGTGCGGCTGATGCACGACGCTGCGGCGTGGATGTCCGCCAAGGGAACGCCCGCCTGGGACGTCGCGCGGATCGACCGGACATTCGCGGAGACCTTCGTCCTGAGATCCGAGCTCCTAGTCGCGAGTTGCAGCGACGGCATCGTCGGCTGTTGCACCTTGTCGGCCGAGGATCCCGAGTTCTGGCCCGACGCCCTCAAGGGGGAGGCCGCATATCTGCACAAGCTCGCGGTGCGACGGACACATGCGGGCCGGGGTGTCAGCTCCGCGCTGATCGAGGCTTGCCGCCATGCCGCGCGAACGCAGGGGTGCGCCAAGCTGCGGCTCGACTGCCACCCGAACCTGCGTGGCCTATACGAGCGGCTCGGATTCACCCACGTCGACACTTTCAATCCCGGCTGGGATCCAACCTTCATCGCAGAACGCCTAGAACTCGAAATCTAACGTCCGTTCGGGCATCGAGGTCCATGTCGGGGTGGGACGGGCCCGTGGCTTCAAGATCACTTGCAGTCCGACCGCGATGTCTTGGTTGCGCGAGAGGTTGTCGATATCCTCCACTTCCATCATCAACCCTGGATAATGCCGCCGCCGTCATCGCCGCCGACGCCCGTGCCGGGCTTTTCGGGCCTGTCAGGCTTGCTCGGCCTTCAGCCTGCCTGGGCGAGATCTCCGGCGGACGGATTAACGGCGGAGCTTCGCCGCCTTTCGTGCGTGTGAAGGCCGAAGATAGTTCTCTCAAAAACATCCGTTTATGAGAGATACCAAATGTCATTTTCAGAAGACGACTGCACCAGTTGATTGGGCGTAATGGCTGTTGTGCAGCCAGCTCCTGACAGTTCAATATCAGAAGTGATCTGCACCAATCTCGACTATGCTCAATACTCGTGTGGGCTCTGTTGCAAAAATCGTGAAGCTTGAGCATGCTTGGCGGAGATTGGACGGACGGAACGATGACGGATTTCAAGTGGCGCCATTTCCAGGGTGATGTGATCCTGTGGGCGGTGCGCTGGTATTGTCGCTATCCGATCAGCTATCGCGACCTTGAGGAAATGCTGGCGGAACGCGGCATTTCGGTCGACCATACGACGATCTATCGCTGGGTCCAGTGCTACGCCCCGGAGATGGAGAAGCGGCTGCGCTGGTTCTGGCGGCGTGGCTTTGATCCGAGCTGGCGCCTGGATGAAACCTACGTCAAGGTGCGGGGCAAGTGGACCTACCTGTACCGGGCAGTCGACAAGCGGGGCGACACGATCGATTTCTACCTGTCGCCGACCCGCAGCGCCAAGGCAGCGAAGCGGTTCCTGGGCAAGGCCCTGCGAGGCCTGAAGCACTGGGAAAAGCCTGCCACGCTCAATACCGACAAAGCGCCGAGCTATGGTGCAGCGATCACCGAATTGAAGCGCGAAGGAAAGCTGGACCGGGAGACGGCCCACCGGCAGGTGAAGTATCTCAATAACGTGATCGAGGCCGATCACGGAAAGCTCAAGATACTGATCAAGCCGGTGCGCGGTTTCAAATCGATCCCCACGGCCTATGCCACGATCAAGGGATTCGAAGTCATGCGAGCCCTGCGCAAAGGACAGGCTCGCCCCTGGTGCCTGCAGCCCGGCATCAGGGGCGAGGTGCGCCTTGTGGAGAGAGCTTTTGGCATTGGGCCCTCGGCGCTGACGGAGGCCATGGGCATGCTCAACCACCATTTCGCAGCAGCCGCCTGATCGGCGCAGAGCGACAGCCTACCTCTGACTGCCGCCAATCTTTGCAACAGAGCCCGCCGTGCTAGTCTGCTCGGTGATGGTGGAGTGAAGCCAACCCGCAATCGGGTTATGAATCTGCATCGCGATTCGCAATCAGCTGTCTCTTGAGCATGTCGAACTCCTGCGATGTTATCTCGCCGTGCTCGTGCTGCTACACCAACTTGTCCAACTCATCCGCCACACCGCTCCCCACCACCTGCGATGGCCAGGTTGTTTGCTGGGCGCATTGGCGGAGTATCGTCTCGACCCGGGACACCCACACCGGCACAACCTTACGGGAGTGATTCACTGTCAAAGAATCGGCCCGGTGCTCTGACGCAAGTATCGGGATGGTCACCATTTGTAAGCCGTAGACCTGAGTGGTGATCAAGACTTCGATACCACCGACCGTACCGGTACTAATCGACGACGGTCGTGTTCGTCGCCTGCCGCAGGGACTCTGCACACCTCCGTTTACGCATGTGCCTGGAGGAGTTGGAAATCGTCGTGTTCGGGAAACATTAAACACAGGATGGCAGCGATCTGAGCCAGCACATGATCAGCTAGCTCACCATCCGGATCGACGGCCCACTGCATCGTCGCGCCAGCGATGACCGAGTGCAGGAGCAACTCAGCTGCCGCAGGAGCACCTGGGGGCAGTCGCTTGCGGATCCCCTCCACCACCGCGCGGTTCCGCTGGATCGCAAGCGTGCGTAGCTCCGGCACCTGGAGCTCGTACCAGGAGATGAGATAGTTCACCGAGAAGTCGTTGCGAGTGTTCATGCTCCGAACGAGCACCTGCAAAAATTCCCAGAGCCCTTGCGGCCCTGCGCCTATCGGTATCGCATTCAGGTAATGCCGCACCTGCTCGACGCCGCGCTCCATCATCCTCACCAGCAGCGTATCGCGGTTGGTGAAGCGCTGGATTAACGCTGCGCGGGAGAGCCCCACCTCCTTTGCTACTCCGCTGAGCGTGAACTCTATGGGACCGCAACGCTTCAGCACTACGGTGGCGGCCTCGAGTACCTCGTCATCGGACTTGAGCTTGGGGCGGGGCATCAGTGTTCACCTTCTGTATGGGTTGGGGCGGAGGCTGTGGCTGCCGCCGCCATTGTAGCAAATTGAAGACGGAGCGAGAGTAGAGCCACGAGCCCCGCAAACACGGCCGATACAACGAGGCCAGGGAGCGGACCAGCAAGGTCGACAAACGCGCCGGCCGCAAGCATAACCATGGGCGAGGCTGACAGCATCACCGCCGAGACCGTGCCGAGTACCCGGCCGAGAAGTTCTGGCGGCGTGCGGTTGTAGATGGCAGCGTTGAGAATGGGAGAGACTGAGCCGGTCAGCAGTCCCACGAGCGCGCCCAACAACATCAGCACCGGCACGCCTGGCAACTGTGAAAGCAGAAGCGAGCCCACCGCAGAGCCACAAAATGCCACCGCCAGCCAGTTCTGCGCTGATATCCGGGCGCCGACCGACGCATGAATGGCAATGCCAAGGAGACCACCAGCCCCCATCATTGAGGAGAACAGCCCGAGCTCTGCTACTTGGCGTCCTGCATCTACAAACAGCGCAGGCATGATGACGCTGCCGTTGGCGCCAACGATGCCCACGAAGATCATCACTATACCAAAGAGAGGGCGCAGCAGGGGTTCGCTCCAGAGAAAAGCGACGCCGGCGCGCATGGAGAGAGTCGCCGTCGTGGTCATCGTCCGAGCGGCACGCGCGGGAAGCACCCACGCGCCGAGCAGACCTGCAAGGACGGAGCAGAACGCCGTCAGCCCGAGCGTTGGCGCAGCGCCAAGCAGGCCGATTGCGGCCCCCCCAAGGGCCGGGCCACCTAGAATCGCGACGTTCCCGATCACCGCTTTCAGTGACGAGACGCGCTCAACGGAGAGCCCGGCGACGTGGCCGAGTTTGGGCAGCTCACTGTCCTGCGCGGCCATACCGGGTGCGTCGAACGCGGCACCGAGCACCACGCAAGCGATCAGCCCAGTGTTCGAGAGGGCGCCAACGGCATCGAGCAGTGGGATGCTCGCCATGGCCACGCCGCCCACCACACCCGAGATCAATGCGACGGGCGCGCGCCCGAACCGATCGACGAGGCCACCACCAACCCACGCGCCGATGATGGTCGCGATGACGCTGCTAGCGGCCGTGGCGCCCGCCCAGGCCGCGCTCTTTGTATGAGACAGGACGAACCATGGAAGCGCGAGGGCCGCCACCGCGTTGCCGATCCGGAAGAGAAAGGTCGCCGCGAACAGCGTCGCGAGCGGGCTATATCGACGTTCGCTCATTCCGCTGCGGCGAGCTGCGCCTTCGCCGCAGCGAGGTACTCTTCGTTACCCGAGTCGAGGGCGAAGAGTGCGTAGGTGACCGCCCCGAACGCAAGGCGCTCCGCGATGTGGTGGGCGAGCCGCGGCCACACCCGGCCACCGGCCGCTTCATACGTGAGGAGGAGCTTCGCGAGCCCCTCTTCACCAAAGACCATAAGGTGCGCGGCCATGTCGATGGCAGGGTCATCAACGCGGGCCTCGCTCCAGTCGATCATCCCGCTGACGCGCTCCGTGTTGTCGATGAGCACATGGCCCACGTAGAGATCGCCATGCACCACCACGGAGAAATCTGGCCACGACGAATCGTCGTCGAGCCAGCGCTGCCACCGGTGGAGGCGCTTGTCGTTCACCACGAACTCGCGTCGGACGCGGTCAACGTCGTCGGCCACCTTCTGACGGGCCTGCGTCGGTGTACGGATGAGCATCCCCGCATCCACGGCGGCGGAAATGGGGACGGCATGCAGGGCGGCGAGCGCGGTCGCGAAGCTCTCCGCGAAGACCTCCGAGTCCTGCGGCACGACCCAGTCGGGCGTGGACGAACCAGGCTGGATGACCATCGCAGTCGAGTCTTCGAGCATGGGATAGGCAACGAGCTCGGCGTTGGCCACGCGCCAGTCCGGCACCGCGAACGGCAGGCGATTCTTGAGCATTGCCAGCACCCGCGCCTCTGGTTCGACCTTCGCGCTTACCTCGGCTCGGCGCGGGATGCGCAGCACCCACCGACGTCCATCGTCGACGGTGGCGATCACGATCCTATAGTCGAGCCCAAGCTCATTGACAGTCAGCGGGCCATGGAGCTTGAGCCCATGTCGGGCTGCAAGTGCGTACAGTTGGGAGGTATCGGCGGTCGTGACTACGGTCATGATTCACTCCTGAGGGCTTGACGGGTTTAGCCACCTAAATGTAACAGTCACGTCGGTTATATTCAATCCGGCACTGTTGCAAAGTTAGCGATGAGGCAGCCTTTTGTCTTATTCAAAGGCCTTACATTTCAAAAACTCTGCTTACCAGGCGCATTTCGCCCAGGGGATCACCATAATAAAATGCTGAGGCCTGGCCTTTGCGTAGTGCACGCATCACCTCAATACCTTTGATGGTGGCGTAAGCCGTCTTCATGGATTTAAATCCCAGCGTGGCGCCGATTATCCGTTTCAGTTTGCCATGATCGCATTCAATCACGTTGTTCCGGTACTTAATCTGTCGGTGTTCAACGTCAGACGGGCACCGGCCTTCGCGTTTGAGCAGAGCAAGCGCGCGACCATAGGCGGGCGCTTTATCCGTGTTGATGAATCGCGGGATCTGCCACTTCTTCACGTTGTTGAGGATTTTACCCAGAAACCGGTATGCAGCTTTGCTGTTACGACGGGAGGAGAGATAAAAATCGACAGTGCGGCCCCGGCTGTCGACGGCCCGGTACAGATACGCCCAGCGGCCATTGACCTTCACGTAGGTTTCATCCATGTGCCACGGGCAAAGATCGGAAGGGTTACGCCAGTACCAGCGCAGCCGTTTTTCCATTTCAGGCGCATAACGCTGAACCCAGCGGTAAATCGTGGAGTGATCGACATTCACTCCGCGTTCAGCCAGCATCTCCTGCAGCTCACGGTAACTGATGCCGTATTTGCAGTACCAGCGTACGGCCCACAGAATGATGTCACGCTGAAAATGCCGGCCTTTGAATGGGTTCATGTGCAGCTCCATCAGCAAAAGGGGATGATAAGTTTATCACCACCGACTATTTGCAACAGTGCCCATCGGCGTAGTAGTGGATGTGGTCGATGACAAAGCCGGTGCGGGTCAGCGTGCGCCGGAGGATCGGCAGAAAATCGACCAGGAACGAAGTAGCGCGTGTGACGACGGCCGGTACGCCGACACGCGCCACGGCCTCGGCCCAGCGCGCGGCCGGCGGTTGGAGCAGGCCGTTGTGCACCGAACCGTGGTAGGTGCCGACCGCCAATGTGAGCCAGCGCTCTAGCTCGCGCAGCGTCAGGGCGGCCTTGTTTTCGGAATCGTAGTCGCCGCGCTGGTCAGGGTTGGAGAAGGTCGTTCCCGGCAGTTCGTCGTGAATCATCTGCATCGCCGTGCCGATGATCCGTTCCACGATGCCGCCATAGTGCGGCTGTCCCAGCGGGCGATAGTCCAGCCGGATGCCATGCTGCTCGCAACCCCGGCGCAGGGCCTCGCTCTTGAACTCGGCCGCGTTGTCTAGGTAGAGCAGCAAGGGCTTGCCGCTCATCTGCCAATCCATTTCCACGTTCAGTCCTTCCAGCCAAGGGCGCTTGTCGCAGGCGACATGCACGAGGCACAGGCCAACCGAAACGGCAGACGGCGCTTCCAGCGTGACGACCATGCCGAGCACGCAGCGGGTGAACACGTCGATGGCGAGGGTCAGGTACGGGCGGCCAATAGGTTGCCGGTCGCGGTCATCGACCACGATCAGGTCGATGACCGTATGGTCTATCTGCACCTGCTCCAGCGGCGCGGTCACGGCAGGAGGCTCGCCGCCCACACCTTGTAGGTCACGAGCGGCATCCTGGCCTTCCCGCCGGCGGATGACCTTGCGCGGGTCAAGGCTAGCGATCCGTAAGGCCACGGTATTGCGCGCCGGCACTCGCAGTTTTTGAGCCTTGCACACCTGAGTGACTTCGCGGTGAAAGGCCGCTAGGCTGCGCTTCTGCTTGGTCAGGAACCGCTTTTGCAGTAGCTCGTGGATGACGCGCTCGACCGGTTCCGGCAAGCGCCCCTTACCTTTACCTCCACCGGACTGGCCGGGCACCAGATCCGTCACGAGGCCGCTGCCTTGCCGGGCACGCCGGATCAGAACGTATACCTGGCGCCGAGACAAGCCCAGCGCCTGAGCCGCCATATCGGCCGCTTCGTGCCCGACCGTCTCCGACTGCGCCAACGGACTGATGATCTCCGCACGACGGCGCGCACGCTCCCAAGCCTCATCAGGCAGAGTGGCCACGCCTTGTTCTGGAATCCGTGGGGTGTCCGTCGCCATGCTCACCTCGCTTTGGTGCACACGAGTATTGAGCATAGTCGAGATTGGTGCAGATCACTTCTGATATTGAACTGTCAGGAGCTGGCTGCACAACAGCCATTACGCCCAATCAACTGGTGCAGTCGTCTTCTGAAAATGACACTGACGAAGCGGCGCGGCCCTGCCTGACATCAAGTTAGGGTATAGCCTAGATTGACATGCGCGATGCAACCCTTAACTTGCTTGCACCTATCGTTTCCATGCTAGCTTTATCGTAACGCTCAAGAAATTGGGCTTAATGCCGAAAACAATAAAATAAAACAGCCAACCCTTGAGGTTCTTATGCGCCAGAATTTACCAGTGACGGGTCGAAACTTAGAACTCCCAAAAGATGCCAATATTCTTTCGAC
>NZ_JAGKRI010000104.1:0-3405 GCF_017939255.1 Aeromonas sp. Prich7-2 | reverse complement strand
CCAACCAGCAGCTTGGTTTCCATTTCTCGATACCGATAATGCGGTTTTCAGCGGCTACTGAGGCGCAGATCACCTCGTTGTCAGCTGACAATCGCTGCCAACCAGCAGCTTGGTTTCCATTTCTCGATACCGATAATGCGGTTTTCAGCGGCTACTGAGGCGCAGATCACCTCAATAACGATAAGCGGTATCTGACTTGATTGTCAGACACCGTTGTTATGTCGGCATATTGTCACTTATGTACGCAAACACGGGCCTTACCTGCGTTCTTGGCTTCGTACATCGCAGAGTCAGCTTGGCTAATCAGTTGATCGGCATTGATTATATCGTCAGCATGATGGATTGCTATGCCGATACTGGCACTGATAACAGCTGTTGTTGAATCGAGTTGTATCGGCTGTTGGATGGCCTCCAATATCTTCTGCGCCAGCATATTGACATCGGGAGTCCCGTGCTTAGTGTTCTCCAACACGATCGTAAATTCGTCACCGCCTAAACGTACTGCTGTATCCGTTTGTCTAATGTTTTCCTGTAAGCGAGTTCCTATGACACGTAATACGGAATCGCCGGCATCATGACCGTGTGTATCGTTGATTTGCTTGAAGCCATCAAGGTCGATATAAAGTAACGCTAAAGATGTCTGAGTCCGCTTGGCGCGGGCTATTGCTGCTGGCAACAAGTTGAACATACCACGCCGGTTATACAATCCAGTTAGCGCGTCGTGAGTGGCTTCGAATTCGTGGATTGCCTCGGCCTTTTTTCGCTCGGTGATATCATGCAGGAACGCACTAAAAATTGTTTTCCCATCAATAAATAAAGGGCTAATTCGGACCTCAACAGGTAAGGTCATGCCATCGCGGCGTACCGCTGTCAGCTCGTTATGTTGATTGAGGACATGGTGCTTACCGGTAGCCAGATAGCATGCCAACCCTGCACGATGAGCCTCACGCATTGAGGCCGGGATGATCGTTTCATCCAGTGGGCGGCCAATCACCTCTTCGCGGCTCCAACCGAAGGTATGCTCTGCTTGTTGATTCCAGTCGCGGATCACACCGTGGTGATCAATGCATACGTAAGCATCGTTCGCGTTTTGGAGCACCATTTGCAATTCAGCTTCGCGTCTACGTAATTCCTGCTCAAACCGAAGCTGCTGAGCAATAGAGGCGGACAGCATTTCATTAGCTAATTTTAGGTCTCTGGTTCTTGTTTCTACTCGGCTATCCAAGTCCTTACGTAACTCAGCCAAGGACGCCTCTGCTTCCTTTTGCTCCTGTACATTTTTGATAATTGAAATGAAATACTCTAACTCACCGTTGTTACTCAATTTTTTGGTGACTATCAGCTGTATCCAAACAGAACGTCCTGATTTAGTGATGTAACGTTTTTCCAGCTGATAGTGGTCGATATCATTATTAATTAATTGCTGTAACAGGGATAAGTCAGTATCTAAATCGTCTGGGTGGGTTATATCCTGAAATGTGAGCTTGAGAAGCTCATCTTGGCTGTAACCGACAATTTGGCATAACGCATCGTTGACGCGCAGCCATCCGCCGTCTGGCGCAACCATCGCAATACCTATGCCTGCACGTTCAAAGATAGTCCTAAAACGCGCTTCGATATCCTCCATGGCTTGTATGGCTTGCTCGGAACGCGCATGACTCAAAAGCACTTCACGCATTTGCATTTCTTTGCTAACGAGTGCGGCAAGGTCAACCAGAATGCTTATCTCATCAGGACTCAATTGTCGAGGTTTGGAGTCTATAGCACATAATGTGCCTATTGCGAGCCCACCGATACTACGTAAAGGCACACCGGCATAGAAGCGAATATTCGGATTTCCCGTTACGAGAGCATTACTCATGAAGCGGGAGTCTTGCTTTGTGTCTGTCACGATCAGCGGTGTTGTTTGCGCTATAGCATGAGCACAAAAAGCAACTTCTCGTGGGGTTTCATTTTCATCAATACCTATCCGCGACTTGAACCACTGTCGGTCAGTGTCGACCAGTGAAACCAATGCAATCGGGACATCTAAAATGAGTGCAACTAATCGAGTCATGCGATCAAAAGCCTCTTCTGACGGAGTATCGAGAATGTTGAGGGCGTGTAGTAGATTGAGTCTGTCTTCTTCATCTGGTGGAATTGGATAAGTTGCCATGTTCGGTAGCTCCTGATGCCTGCCGAAAAATATAACCATAATAAATATCAGTGGTGAGGTTAACGAGCAAATTTCTTCTAAGAATTAGTATGATATGTCTCACTTGTTGAGTTTTTTGGAAGGGTTGGGGCAGCATCAAGATGTTGAGTGATCATCCTTCGAGTGGAGGGAGGCTGTACTCGGTGGTCGTATCCAGGCTTCCCATCACACAGGGGATGGATTATCCAAACAGGCCGCGACACGGCGTGACGAATTGGCTGGCAGGCAGTTTTTCGCAAAACCCATCATCGGCTATGGGTTTTGTCATCAGGTGAGGGGTTTTGTTATCAACCGGCGAGAAGCGGTTGAGAAGGCTCATAAGCCCCGACAGATTTTGTGTAGCGGTTTGTCGGGACGGTCGCTGAAAACGGATCATTGGGCTGCTAAACAGCGATATCGGTATCTCACCACTGGATGAGATACCGACATACCTAGCTAGCCTGAACCCACTCGCCCTCTTCGGGCTGTGGCAGCGGCTTGGATGGTACAGAGCTGGTCAGGGCATCATGGATGCAATTGGCTATTTTCTGGCTGGTCTGCTGCATCCGAGTGTTATGCAGGTGAGCATAACGCAGTGATGTCTGACTGCTCCGGTGCCCAAGCTGGGATTGCACGTCAAACAGGGTGCCGCCGTTGGAGACAATCAACGCCGCTACCGAATGACGACAGGTGTGCAGGCAAACCCCCTCCTTATCTATACCGGCTCGCGCCAGCATCCGCTGAAACCCCTTGGTGGGATTTTGCAATGGCTGCCCTTGCCGCTTGCCGGGAAACAGGTAGGGATTTCCCTGTGTCACCGGTAAGTAGTTCAACAGCTCCACCGCCATATGGTTCAGGTGCAACACACGGCTATGGCCGTTCTTGGTGTGGGGAATATATAGGGTCTTGTCCTCCTTGTTGTAGTGCTGCCATTTGGCCCTTGCCAGCTCGGCCCGGCGCAAGCCGGTGAGCAGCAACATCTTGACATACTGACCGGTATAGAAACTCTCATGCTGATCAGCAGCCCGGAACAGGCGGCGGATTTCATCTGGAGTGAAGTAGCGTTCGCGCCGATTGTTCTCTCGCAGCAATGACACCAAGGCGGCGGGATTGTCCTTGATCAGTCCGGCACGGGCTGCCCAGGTCATGATGGCCTTGAGCAATGCTAATACTCGATTGCAGGTGGCCGGTTTCCATTTCTCGATACCGATAATGCGGTTTCCAGCGGCTAC
>NZ_JAGKRI010000103.1:0-293 GCF_017939255.1 Aeromonas sp. Prich7-2 | reverse complement strand
CTGTTTGCCCGGTTATCCCTGGATAGCGCCTTGCCGGACCGCACCACCATCATGAATTTCCGCCACCTGCTGGAGCAGCATCAACTGGCCCGCCAATTGTTCAAGACCATCAATCGCTGGCTGGCCGAAGCAGGCGTCATGATGACCCAAGGCACCTTGGTCGATGCCACCATCATTGAGGCTCCCAGCTCGACCAAGAACAAAGAGCAGCAACGCGATCCGCAGATGCATCAGACCAAGAAAGGCAATCAGTGGCACTTTGGCATGAAGGCCCACATTGGTGTCGATGCCAA
>NZ_JAGKRI010000102.1:0-6473 GCF_017939255.1 Aeromonas sp. Prich7-2 | reverse complement strand
CTGTAATTATGACGACGCCGAGTCCCGACCAGACTGCATAAGCAACACCGACAGGGATGGATTTCAGAACCAGAGAAAGAAAATAAAATGCGATGCCATAACCGATTATGACAACGGCGGAAGGGGCAAGCTTAGTAAAGCCCTCGCTAGATTTTAATGCGGATGTTGCGATTACTTCGCCAACTATTGCGATAACAAGAAAAAGCCAGCCTTTCATGATATATCTCCCAATTTGTGTAGGGCTTATTATGCACGCTTAAAAATAATAAAAGCAGACTTGACCTGATAGTTTGGCTGTGAGCAATTATGTGCTTAGTGCATCTAACGCCTGAAATAAGCCGTGCCGCGAAGCGGCATCGGCTTGATTGAATTGTTAGACGGCAAACTCGAGCCAATACTTGTGCAGGCCAACAATATTAGACGAGCACAGCATGGGCATTGCCGCTTTGATCTTCTCCAGTGACCAATTCCACCACTCCATCTCCAGAAGCAATGAAATTTCCTCATCGGTGAAGCGTTTCTTAATCTTCTTAGCGGGATTGCCGCCAACGATAGCGTAAGGCTCCACATCTTTTGTCACCAACGAGCGGCTGCCTATCACCGCACCGTGCCCGATCTTGATTCCGGGCATGACCATTGCCTCAGAGCCGATCCAAACGTCATTGCCAATGACAGTATTACCTGCTTTTTGGAAGGCATCGAGTGCGCTTGAGAATGCAGGTTCTTCCTGCATATAAAAGAACGGGAAAGATGATGCCCAGTCGTACCGATGCCCCTGATTGCCAGCCATGATAAAGGAAGCCCCACTCCCGATAGAGCAGAAACTACCGATGATCAACTTATCAACGTCATCACGGTCCGGAAACAGATACCGTGCGCAGTCATCGAATGAGTGCCCATGATAGTAGCCAGAGTAATAACTGTACCGCCCAACTTTGATATTGGGGTTCTTCACTTGCTCAGAAAGCAGCTTGCCTTTGAAGGGGCTATCAAAGTAGTTGGTCATAAGAGATCCCGCGGTCTGTGACTTTGCCGTCTAACGTTTGAAATAAGGGGCGCCGAGCGCCAGCGAGGGGAGCCAAAAGCTTGCTTTTGGCCGTCCCGACTTGATTGAAGGGTTGGGCGTTTTTTTGCCTCGCCTTCGAGTTGCTCTTGTTGTACAATTTTCTGTACATGTACGGAGGATGTTATGGACGCTATCACTTACACACACGCCCGCGCCAACCTGGCTGGAACCATGGATCGTGTTTGCAACGATCATGAGCCGGTGATCATCACACGTAACGGCGACCAATCGGTTGTGATTCTCTCGCTGGAAGATTTCCAGGCGCTGGAAGAAACTGCGTATCTGCTGCGCAGCCCCGCCAACGCCAAGCGGCTTTTCAAGTCGATCGAGCAACTTGAAGCGGGCCGAGGACAGGCGCGGGAGTTGGCCGAATGAGATTAATTTTTTCCGATGATGCATGGGAAGATTATCTGTTCTGGCAAAAACAAGACCGCCGCATGGTTGATCGAATTAACAAGCTAATTAAAGAAACCACCCGAGAGCCTTTCTCTGGAGTGGGCAAGCCAGAGCCATTAAAACATGCTTTGGCCGGTTATTGGTCTCGTCGAATTACGGATGAGCACCGAATGGTTTACAAAGTGGCGGATGATGCCCTTTGGATCGTTCAACTCAAGTACCACTACTGAAAAGACGCCCAACGTTTGACATGAGGGGCGGCCAAGGGCGCCAGCCCTTGGACGTCCCCCTCGATGGAAGGGTTAGGCATCACTGCGTGTTCGCTCGAATGCCTGGCGTGTTTGAACCATGTACACGGCTGGACCATCTGGGGTGGTTACGGTACCTTGCCTCTCAAACCCCGCTTTCTCGTAGCATCGGATCGCTCGCAAGTTGCTCGGCGACGGGTCCGTTTGGATCTTGGTGACCTCGGGATCATTGAACAGCAACTCAACCAGAGCTCGAACCAGCTTGGTTCCCAAGCCTTTGCCCAGTTGTGATGCATTCGCCAGTGACTGGTCTATTCCGCGTACTCCTGGATCGGTTTCTTCTTCCCACCATCCGTCCCCGCTTCCAAGAGCAACGTACGACTGGGCATACCCAATCGGCTCTCCATTCAGCATTGCAATGTATGGAGTGACGGACTCTTGCGCTAAAACGCTTGGCAAGTACTGTTCCTGTACGTCAGCAAGTGTCGGGCGTGCTTCTTCTCCGCCCCACCACTCGACGATATGAGATCGATTTAGCCACTCATAGAGCATCGCAAGGTCATGCTCAGTCATGAGGCGCAGTGTGACGGAATCGGTGCTGTTGGTCACGATGCTGTACTTTGTGATGCCTAACTTTGTTTTAGACATCATTGGCGTGGAGCCGAGCAGACTGGCGGCTTCGTGCTTCACAAAGTAAATGAACGCAGTCAACTGATCAGCGCGTGAGGCCAAGCAATCCATCCCTTGTCCAAGGTAAGCCTGCTGGGCTTCAAGCAGCACGGGCTGATGTTGGACGGGCAGGCGTTCCATTACCCAGTTGGCAGCTACATCCTTCGGCGCGATCTTGCCGGTTGCTGCGCTGTACCAAATGCGAGACAAGGTAAGCACTACATTCCGCTCGTCGCCTGCCCAATCCGGTTGTGAGTTCCATAGTTTCAAGGTGTCGGCCAGTGCTTTGAATAGATCGCTTTCCGGGACTGGGTTGAAGAAATCTTCCGCGGCCGAACCTGCCAAGGCAAGGCTGTGTTGCCTTGCTTTAGTTAGCAGAATAGCCAGATCAACATCGGTTGTCGCGGGCTCGAAGATGCCCGCAAGAATGTCCTTGCGCTGCCACTCCCCGAATTGCAGTTCCCGTCTGGCTGGATAACGCCAAGGAACAACATCGCCGTACACGACGATGGTAACTTCCAAGGCACGGAGAGCTTCACTTTGGCCGGGAGAAGCGGAAACTTCCAGGAAATCTACGAACAGAGCCTGCCGCACAGTCTCATCGAGCTGTGCAGTCACAGTAACCAGCAAATCAATATCACTGCATGGCTTCAGGCCACCGTCGAGTGCAGAGCCGTACAAATGCACGGCCAGCAACGTCGATCCCAGATGATGCTCGATGACGTTGAGTGCCTGTGATAGCTGTACCGAAATCTCGGCGGGCACTGCGTTGCTCATGATGTCTAACTCCCAATTTGTGTAGGGCTTATTATGCACGCTTAAAAATAATAAAAGCAGACTTGACCTGATAGTTTGGCTGTGAGCAATTATGTGCTTAGTGCATCTAACTTTGTTTTAGGGCGACTGCCCTGCTGCGTAACATCGTTGCTGCTCCATAACATCAAACATCGACCCACGGCGTAACGCGCTTGCTGCTTGGATGCCCGAGGCATAGACTGTACAAAAAAACAGTCATAACAAGCCATGAAAACCGCCACTGCGCCGTTACCACCGCTGCGTTCGGTCAAGGTTCTGGACCAGTTGCGTGAGCGCATACGCTACTTGCATTACAGTTTACGAACCGAACAGGCTTATGTCCACTGGGTTCGTGCCTTCATCCGTTTCCACGGTGTGCGTCACCCGGCAACCTTGGGCAGCAGCGAAGTCGAGGCATTTCTGTCCTGGCTGGCGAACGAGCGCAAGGTTTCGGTCTCCACGCATCGTCAGGCATTGGCGGCCTTGCTGTTCTTCTACGGCAAGGTGCTGTGCACGGATCTGCCCTGGCTTCAGGAGATCGGAAGACCTCGGCCGTCGCGGCGCTTGCCGGTGGTGCTGACCCCGGATGAAGTGGTTCGCATCCTCGGTTTTCTGGAAGGCGAGCATCGTTTGTTCGCCCAGCTTCTGTATGGAACGGGCATGCGGATCAGTGAGGGTTTGCAACTGCGGGTCAAGGATCTGGATTTCGATCACGGCACGATCATCGTGCGGGAGGGCAAGGGCTCCAAGGATCGGGCCTTGATGTTACCCGAGAGCTTGGCACCCAGCCTGCGCGAGCAGCTGTCGCGTGCACGGGCATGGTGGCTGAAGGACCAGGCCGAGGGCCGCAGCGGCGTTGCGCTTCCCGACGCCCTTGAGCGGAAGTATCCGCGCGCCGGGCATTCCTGGCCGTGGTTCTGGGTTTTTGCGCAGCACACGCATTCGACCGATCCACGGAGCGGTGTCGTGCGTCGCCATCACATGTATGACCAGACCTTTCAGCGCGCCTTCAAACGTGCCGTAGAACAAGCAGGCATCACGAAGCCCGCCACACCGCACACCCTCCGCCACTCGTTCGCGACGGCCTTGCTCCGCAGCGGTTACGACATTCGAACCGTGCAGGATCTGCTCGGCCATTCCGACGTCTCTACGACGATGATTTACACGCATGTGCTGAAAGTTGGCGGTGCCGGAGTGCGCTCACCGCTTGATGCGCTGCCGCCCCTCACTAGTGAGAGGTAGGGCAGCGCAAGTCAATCCTGGCGGATTCACTACCCCTGCGCGAAGGCCATCGGTGCCGCATCGAACGGCCGGTTGCGGAAAGTCCTCCCTGCGTCCGCTGATGGCCGGCAGCAGCCCGTCGTTGCCTGATGGATCCAACCCCTCCGCTGCTATAGTGCAGTCGGCTTCTGACGTTCAGTGCAGCCGTCTTCTGAAAACGACAGTCAGAATAGAGTCTGCTTTCCCATTTTTTGACACATGCCCGCGAAGGTTATAGATTTCAGCCTGACAGAAATGGGCTTTGAGGCACAACGGAACAGAAAGTGCACTTAAGCCGCCTTCAACCAAGGAGACATCGTGCAGGGGCACCGCATCGGCTACGTCCGGGTCAGCAGCTTTGACCAGAACCCGGAACGCCAGCTGGAACAAACCCAGGTGAGCAAGGTGTTCACCGACAAGGCATCGGGCAAGGACACCCAGCGCCCCCAGCTCGAAGCGCTGCTGAGCTTCGTCCGCGAAGGCGATACAGTGGTGGTGCACAGCATGGATCGGCTGGCCCGCAACCTCGATGACCTGCGTCGCTTGGTACAGAAGCTGACTCAGCGCGGCGTGCGCATCGAGTTCCTGAAGGAGGGCCTGGTGTTCACTGGCGAGGACTCGCCGATGGCCAACCTGATGCTGTCGGTGATGGGGGCCTTCGCTGAGTTCGAGCGCGCCCTGATCCGCGAGCGGCAGCGTGAGGGCATCGCCTTGGCCAAGCAGCGTGGCGCGTACCGGGGCCGCAAGAAAGCCCTGTCCGATGAGCAGGCTGCTACCCTGCGGCAGCGAGCGACGGCCGGCGAGCCCAAGGCGCAGCTTGCCCGCGAGTTCAACATCAGCCGGGAAACCCTCTACCAGTACCTCCGCACGGACGACTGACACATGCCGCGTCGCTTGATCCTCTCGGCCACGGAGCGGGACACCCTGCTTGCGCTGCCGGAAAGCCAGGATGACCTGATCCGCTACTACACCTTCAACGACTCCGACCTGTCGCTGATCCGCCAGCGACGCGGCGACGCCAACCGCCTCGGCTTCGCCGTGCAGCTCTGCCTGCTGCGCTACCCCGGTTACGCGCTGGGAACCGACAGCGAGCTGCCCGAGCCGGTCATCCTGTGGGTGGCGAAGCAAGTCCAGGCCGAGCCGGCGAGCTGGGCAAAGTACGGCGAGCGCGACGTGACCCGTCGCGAGCATGCCCAGGAACTGCGCACCTACCTGCAACTGGCCCCGTTCGGCCTGTCCGACTTCCGCGCCCTGGTGCGCGAGCTAACCGAGCTGGCCCAGCAGACCGACAAAGGCTTGCTGCTGGCCGGTCAGGCCCTGGAGAGCCTACGGCAGAAACGACGCATCCTGCCGGCGCTGAGCGTGATTGACCGGGCCTGCTCGGAAGCCATTGCGCGAGCCAATCGGCGGGTCTACCGCGCCCTGGTCGAACCACTCACGGACTCGCATCGGGCCAAGCTGGACGAGCTGTTGAAGCTCAAGGCCGGCAGCAGCATCACCTGGTTGACCTGGCTGCGCCAGGCACCGCTGAAACCCAACTCTCGGCACATGCTGGAACACATCGAGCGGCTGAAGACATTTCAGTTGGTGGACTTGCCCGAAGGCCTGGGCCGGCACATCCACCAGAACCGCCTGCTCAAGCTGGCCCGCGAGGGTGGGCAGATGACGCCCAAAGACCTCGGTAAGTTCGAGCCGCAGCGCCGCTACGCGACCCTGGCCGCCGTGGTGCTGGAGAGCACCGCGACCGTGATCGATGAGCTGGTCGATCTGCATGACCGCATCCTGGTCAAGCTGTTCAGCGGCGCGAAGCACAAGCATCAGCAGCAGTTCCAGAAGCAGGGCAAGGCGATCAACGACAAGGTGCGCCTGTACTCCAGGATCGGCCAGGCGCTGCTGGAAGCGAAGGAAAGCGGCAGCGACCCCTATGCCGCCATCGAGGCGGTGATTCCCTGGGACGAGTTCACCGAGAGCGTCAGCGAGGCCGAGCTGCTGGCCCGGCCGGAAGGCTTCGACCACCTGCACCTGGTCGGCGAGAACTT
>NZ_JAGKRI010000101.1:0-1786 GCF_017939255.1 Aeromonas sp. Prich7-2 | reverse complement strand
GCCGGCCGCGCAAGGCGTGCTGGCAGCCGTGCAGACCCTGCGTGAGATGAACGCCGACAACCTGCGCAAGGTGCCGGCCGATGCACCCACGGCCTTCATCAAGCCGCGCTGGAAGCCGCTGGTGATCACCCCGGAAGGCCTCGACCGGAAATTCTACGAAATCTGCGCCCTGTCCGAGCTGAAGAACGCCCTGCGCTCCGGCGACATCTGGGTCAAGGGCTCGCGGCAGTTCCGCGACTTCGACGACTACCTGCTGCCGGCCGAGAAGTTCGCCGCACTCAAGCGCGAGCAGGCCCTGCCCCTGGCGATCAACCCGAACAGCGACCAGTACCTGGAAGAGCGTTTGCAGCTGCTGGACGAGCAGTTGGCCACCGTCACCCGCCTGGCCAAGGACAACGAGCTGCCCGATGCCATCCTCACCGAGTCAGGGCTGAAAATCACCCCGCTGGATGCGGCGGTGCCGGATCGGGCGCAGGCGCTGATCGACCAAACCAGCCAGTTACTGCCGCGCATCAAGATCACCGAACTGCTGATGGACGTGGACGACTGGACGGGCTTCAGCCGCCACTTCACCCACTTGAAGGACGGGGCCGAGGCCAAAGACAGGACGTTGCTGCTGTCCGCAATCCTCGGTGATGCGATCAACCTCGGGCTGACCAAGATGGCCGAGTCGAGCCCCGGCCTGACCTACGCCAAGCTGTCCTGGCTGCAAGCCTGGCACATCCGCGACGAAACCTATTCGGCGGCCTTGGCCGAGCTGGTCAACCACCAGTATCGCCACGCCTTTGCCGCCCACTGGGGCGACGGCACGACCTCATCCTCCGATGGCCAGCGCTTCCGCGCGGGTGGCCGGGGCGAGAGCACCGGGCACGTCAACCCGAAGTACGGTAGCGAGCCGGGACGGCTGTTCTATACCCATATCTCCGACCAGTACGCGCCGTTCAGCACCCGCGTGGTGAATGTCGGCGTCCGCGATTCCACCTATGTGCTCGACGGCCTGCTGTACCACGAGTCCGACCTGCGGATCGAGGAGCACTACACCGACACGGCCGGCTTCACCGATCACGTCTTTGCCCTGATGCACCTGCTAGGCTTCCGCTTCGCGCCGCGCATCCGCGACCTCGGCGAAACCAAGCTGTACGTGCCGCAGGGCGTGCAAGCCTACCCGACGTTGCGCCCGCTGATCGGCGGCACCCTGAACATCAAGCACGTGCGTGCCCACTGGGACGACATCCTGCGCCTGGCCAGCTCGATCAAGCAGGGCACCGTCACCGCCTCGCTGATGCTGCGCAAGCTCGGCAGCTACCCGCGCCAGAACGGACTGGCCGTGGCCCTGCGCGAGCTGGGCCGGATCGAGCGCACGCTGTTCATCCTGGACTGGCTGCAAAGTGTTGAACTGCGCCGCCGCGTGCATGCCGGCCTGAACAAAGGTGAGGCGCGCAACTCGCTGGCCAGGGCGGTGTTCTTCAACCGCCTTGGGGAAATCAGGGATCGGAGCTTCGAGCAGCAGCGCTACCGGGCCAGCGGCCTCAACCTGGTGACGGCGGCTATCGTGCTGTGGAACACGGTGTACCTGGAACGCGCCACCCAGGGGTTGGTCGAGGCCGGCAAGCCGGTGGACGGCGAGCTGCTGCAATTCCTGTCGCCGCTGGGCTGGGAGCACATCAACCTAACCGGCGATTACGTCTGGCGGCAGAGCCGCAGACTGGAAGACGGGAAGTTTCGGCCCTTACGGATGCCCGGAAAACCTTAGCGTACGATTTTTTCCGAATTCTGCGGGCTCCCC
>NZ_JAGKRI010000100.1:0-19029 GCF_017939255.1 Aeromonas sp. Prich7-2 | reverse complement strand
TCAAACTTTCCGGGAGGACAGGCGTGAATGAAGTCGAGAGCTTGGTCGATACGCATAAAAAAATCCGAAACCCAACAAGGAGTTTCGGATTCTTACACAGCCTGAGGATCGGTCAATGGATCCTTAACTGATCGGCATTAGGCCTGCGGGCCCGTTTTCGTTGGTATTGAGGCTGACTCAGTAGCTGCCTCTGGCATCCCTGACGGCAAGGCCAAGCTGCCATACCGCCATGGCGTAGTGGGTGCTGTGGTTGTAGCGGGTGATGGCGTAGAAGTTCGGCAAGCCGTACCAGTACTGGTAACCGGTGCCGACATCCAGACGCAGCAGGCTCGCCTCCTTGTGATTGCCCAGATTGCCGGTGGGAGCCAGCCCGGCTCCGCGCAGGGTGGCCACCGGGTAGCGGGTCTGGAAGCCGTGCTCATAGCCCGGCAGCTGTCCCTGGCCGCGTACTGCCACCGGCTGCCCTTTCTCCCAGCCGTGGGCCTTGAAGTAGTTGGCCACGCTGCCGATGGCATCCACCGGATCCCACAGGTTGGTGTGGCCGTTGCCGTTGAAGTCCACCGCGTAGTTGCGAAAACTCGACGGCATGAACTGGCCGTAGCCCATGGCCCCGGCATAGGAGCCCTTGGGTTCGGTGGGATCCATCCCCTCATCCCGGGTCATCACCAGGAAGGCTTCCAGCTCGCCGGTGAAGAAGTCGGCGCGGCGCGGGTAGTCAAATGCCAGGGTCGCCAGGGCGTCGAGAATGCGGGTCTTGCCCATCACCCGACCCCAGCGGGTTTCCACCCCGATGATGCCGACGATGATCTCGGGTGGCACCCCGTAGATCTGCTGCGCCCGGTTGAGTTCACTCTCGTATTCACGCCAGAAGTTGACGCCGTTCTGCACGTTGTCCGGGGTGATGAACTTGGCGCGGTAGCGGTTCCAGGCGCCGGTCGGGCCGGTGGGCGGTCTGGTGGTGGGGGCCTGGGCGTCCATCAGCTTGATGATCCAGTCATAACGCTCGGCCTGGGCCAGTACCCGGTGCAGCTCGGCGCTGTCGAAACCGTGCTTTTGCACCATCCGCTGCACGAAGTTGTCCACGTTGGAACGATTGGCGAAGTCCCCCTTGCTGACCCCGGGCTGGCTCACCTGTCCGTAGAAGGGTTTGCTCGGCGGCGTCTGGTTGATGAAGGCGCTGTTGGGTTGGGGTTTGACCACGGGCTTGGGCGCCGGCGTGCTGCTGCAGCCGTAGATCAGGGGAAACAGGGAGAGGACACAGACAAGGCGACGCATAGGGTTCTCGTGAGCCTGAAAAAGAGTGCCGTCATGGTAAAACATTGGCGTGCAGGCGCAAGTGCTCCGTGCCGGCGCGCCCCCCGGGATCCCGTCAGCGCAGGGTGTGGTAGCCGCTCCAGATCCGGGTCAGGGTCGTGATGGCACAGAGCAGGGCGAAACCGTAGGCCAGTGGCACGAAGGCGGCAGGCCAGAGGCACATGAGCACGAAGAGGGCGATGGTTTCGCTCCCCTCGGTAAGCCCGCCCAGATAGTAGAGGGATTTGTGGTGGTAGACGGGGCTCTCGATGCCCCGCTTGCCCGCCATGATGGCAAAGGCCAGAAAGCTCGATCCCGTGCCCATGAAGGCGAACAGCAGGGTGGCGGCGGCCAGGGCGTTGGCCGGGTCGGCGAGGGCAAAGCCCAGTACCACGGCGGCGTAGAAGATGAAATCCAGCGTGATGTCGAGAAACCCGCCGCAGTCGGTGATGCCCGTTTCCCGCGCCACGGCGCCATCCAGCCCGTCCAGCAGCCGGTTGAGCAGAATCGCCGCCAACGCCCACTGATAGCAGCCAAAGGCCAGCAGCGGCAGCGCCAGCATCCCGATGAGAAAGCCGGCGAGGCTCACCTGGTTGGCACTCACCCCGGCCCGGCACAGGGGGCGGGCGAGCGCGGCGAGGGGGCGGCGGATAACCGGAATCAGGTGGCGATCAAACAAGGTGGTGCTCCTCTTCTGGGATGACTGGGGGGATCAACTGCAAGATGGTGCCCGGCGCATCCTCTTCGTCGTGGGTCACCAGCAGCGCGGGGATGGCCTGCGTGCGCAGGCGCTCGAACACCAGGGTTCTGAATGCCGCCCGCAGCGGCTTGTCGAGGCGGGAGAAGGGCTCGTCCAGCAGCAATGCCCTGGGCTCGGCCAGCAGGGCACGCAGCAGGCTGACGCGGGCTTTCTGGCCGCCTGAGAGCGCCCTGGGCAGCTTGTCCGCCTGAGCCTCCAGCCCGACCTCGGTCAGCGCCTCGCGGGCCCGGGTCTGCCTTGCCGCCATCCCCTTGAGATGCGCCGGCATGCCGAACATCAGATTTTCGGCCACCGTCAGGTGGGCAAACAGCAGGTCATCCTGAAACAGGATGCCGATGCCCCTCTCCTGGGGGGGGAGCAGGGTGAGGCGATGTGCGCCGAGCAGGATGTCCCCGGTCAGCCGGATGGGCCCCCCGGGTGGCAGCACTCCCGCCAGGGCCGCCAGCAGGGAGCTCTTGCCACAGCCGCTCGGTCCCATCAGGGTGAGCACCTCGCCCGGGGCCACCCTGAGGGGAGGGAGCGTCAGCAGGGGGGCGCCGTCGAGGAAGAGGGTGAGTGCGGAGGTATGCAGCATCGGGTCAGGGCCTCAGGGCGGGGTTGATGCGCCGCGGCAGCCAGAGCGCCAGGGCATAGATGAAAAGGGGCAGCAGCAGTTGCAGCAGGCCGTAGAGCCCCGCCAGCCGCCGGTTGAGGCCGCTGCCGATGGCCACCGCCTCCGTGGTGATGGTGACGACCCGCCCGCCCCCGAACAGCAGGGTCGGCAGGTATTGGGCCAGGCTCACCGCCGCTCCGACACCGAAGGCGAACAACAGGGGACGGGCGAGCAGGGGACCCTTGACTCGCCACCAGGCCCCCCAGGGGCTGGCCCCGAGCGTGAGGGCCACCCGGGTGAGGCGCTCGTCGAACTGGCGATAGGGGCCGTGCAGGCAGAGATAGACGTATGGAAAGACGAAGATCAACTGGCTCCAGAGTACCCAGCCAGGGCCTATGCCAGTGAATCCCAGCCCGTCGGTCTGAAGGCGCAATCCAAACAGCAGGCTGGCCTGGGGCAGCAGCAGAGGGAGGCAGACAAGCCAGAGGGTGCGTGCGGCGCGGCGCGCAGGCAACGCCTCGAGACAGAGCACCGCCAGCAGCAGGGAGAGCGCGGCGCAGAGCAGGGCCAGCCACAGACTCTGCCACAGCAGCGGGCCCAGGCTCGGCAGCAGAGCCAGCCAGTGGTGGCTGCTCCATTCACTCGGCCAGAGGGCGGGAAAGGACCAGCGCCGGGTCAGGGACCAGAGCAGCAGGGCGGCGAGCACCAGCAGATTGGTCAGGAGCAGCCCCCACACGCCGATGCGGGCAATGAGTGCGGGCCAGGGCGAGGCGGGGGCGCGTCGCCCATCCAGCCAGCGTGCCTTGCCGAGGGTGAGGTGGGTCCGCTCCAGCAGCCTGAGGGCGCCAAGCAGCAGCAGGTTGAGGGCGAGCAGCAAGAGGGCGCCGCTGGCACTGGCGCCGCGCCAGGCGGGGTCGGCATCCTGATACCAGAGCCAGAGTCGCACCGCCAGGGGCGGCGGGGCATCCGGCCCCAGCAGCAGGGCGAGATCCACCACCGCCAGACCATAGGCGGCCACCGCGTAGAGGGGCAGTCGCAGGGCGGGCCAGAGGGCGGGCAGCAGCAGGTGCCACCAGATCCGGGGGGCACTGAAGCCGAGGCTGGCCCCCAGCCACTGCTGGCGCGCCACCTTGGCGGGATCCAGTGCCGCCAGCGCCATCAGCAGCAGGAAGGGGGTCTCCTTGAGGATGAGCACCACGATGAGGCCAAGGCCCCAGGGATCCTTGAGGGTTTGCCAGTCCGGGGGCTGATGGGTGAGGTCAAGCAGGGGGGCGACGAGGCGCAGCAGCCAGCCGGAGGGAGCGATCAGAAAGGCGATGCCGATGGCAAAGGCGACGTGGGGAAGCGCCAGCAGGGGGGAGAGCAGGCGGCGCAGCCAGCGCATCCAGGGACGCCCGTCCCCCTGGGCGAGTAGCAGGGCGGTGGCGCCGAGGGCCCCCAGGGTGGAGGCGCCCGCCACCCAGAGGCTCAACCCTGCGGAGTGCCAGAGTCCGGGCTGGGGGAGCAAGAGGGATAGATTGGCGGGGGTGAGTCCCTCGATGACCAGCAACAGCAGGCCCCCGGCGAGCGGGATCCCCAGCAGCAGGGCTCCCAGCATCAAAAAGGGCAGCAGGAGGAGAAGAGGGGCGCGCGCCTGCATGATGGATCAGTGGCCGTAGCGCTCGGCCCAGGCCGCTTCCAGCCGCGTCTGCCAGCTGGGGTGGGGCTCTGCCACTCCCTTGAAGCGCAATGCCGGACGGGTCTGGCCTGGCAGCGCCTCCTGGCGCAGCACGCTGGGATCCCCCCAGAAGGCGGGGTCGCTCTTGCGCGCCTGGGCGGCGGGGCTCAGCAGGAAGTTGACCACCACCTTGGCCCCGGCCCGGGCGGAGGCATTGAAGGGGATGGCGAGGAAATGGCTGTTGGTGAGCGCCCCTTTCTCCATGGCGATGGCCTGGACGGTGGGGGGCAGGGTGCCGTTTTGCACCGAACTCTGGGCTTCCCCCGGGTTGAAGCTGATGGCTATGGCCAGCTCGCCGTCATCGAGCAACTGCCTGGTTTCGGCGGCGCCGGTGGGGAAGAGCCTGCCCTTTCGCCAGAGCGCGGGGTGAAGCTGGTCGAGCCAGGCCCAGAGAGGGGCGGTGATGCGAAGGAAGTCGGCATCGGTCGCCTCTTGATAGAGGGGCGCCGGATCCGGTGTCAGCTCCAGCAGGATCTGCTTGAGAAAGCTCGAGCCGTGAAACTGGGGAGGCTTGGGGTAGGTGAAGCGGCCGGGGTGAGCCTTGGCCCAGGCCAGCAGGGCGGCCGCCGAGGTGGGAGGAACGTCTACCTGGTCGCCATCCACCATCAGATTGAGCTGGCCTATGCCCCAGGGGGCCTCCAGCCCCTCGACCGGCACGGTGAAGTCTTCACTCACCGGCAGGGCGGTGTCCACCAAGGCCATGTTGGGCAGCTCGTCGGTAAAGGGGGCCCCCAGCAGCCCCTGCTCCTTGAGCGCCTTGAAGTTCTCGCCGTTGACCCAGAGCAGGTCGATGGGGCCGTTCGACGTCTTGCCAGCCTGCTTGCCGGCCAGCAACTGGCTCACGCTCTGGGCGATGTCATCCACCTTCACCTGCACCAGCTCGACCTGGTACTGGCGAGCGATCTCCTGCCTGGCCCACACCAGGTAGGCGTTGATCTCGGGGCTGCCCCCCCAGGCGTTGAAGTAGACTGTCTGCCCCCTGGCGGCCAGCAGGGTCTGCTGCCACGATGCGTCATTGGCGTGGAGCGGGGAGGTCAGCAGCAGGGGGACAGCTGCCATCAGGGGACGGAGCAGGGCGCGAAGTCGGGTCTTGAACATGATGGTTGCCTCGTCAGAGTCAGGCGCCGCGGCGCCAGCGGTGATAACGGGCCAGCAGCGCCAGCAGGCGCCCGGGCTGGCGGGCACGGCGCCAGGCGCCAGCCACGTACTTGTTCCCCTCCATCAGGGTGGGGTAGGGGTGAACGGTGGCGAGGATCTTGCCAAGTCCCAGGCGGTGGCGCATGGCGAGGGCAAACTCGGCGATCCGCTCGCCGGCGTGAGCACCCACTATGGTGGCCCCGAGTATCCTGTCACGGCCCGGCACCGTCAGCACCTCGACAAAGCCCCCTGACTCGCCGTCGGCGATGGCTCTGTCCAGCTCGGCCATCTCGAAGCGGGTCGACTCGAAGGGGATGCCTCGGGCCAGAGCCTCTTTCTGGTTGAGGCCGACCCGGGCTATCTCCGGACTGGTATAGGTGGCCGCCGGCATGACCCTGTAGTCTGCCCGAAAGCGCCTGAACTGGCCAAAGAGGGCGTTGATGGCGGCATACCAGGCCTGATGGGCGGCAAAATGGGTGAACTGGTAGGGGCCGGCAACGTCCCCCACCGCCAGGATGCTGGGGTAGTTGGTGGCGAGGAAGCCGTCGATGGCCAGGGTGCCGCCGGGTGCCAGTTCAACCCCCAGCGCCTCCAGCCCGAAACCGCTCACGTTGGCCTCCCGGCCAAGGGCCAGCAGCAGCTGGTCCCCCTCAACCACCAGCGTCTCGTCCCCCCGGCGCAGGTGCAGCCGGATGGGCAGGTTGGTGCCTTTACCGTCCATATACTCGGCCGAGGTAGCCTGCCAGCCGAGGTGCAGGGTGACGCCGTCGTGCTCCAGCTGCGCGGCCAGGGCCCCGGCGACGTCCCTATCTTCCCGGGGCAGCAGCTGAGGGCCTTGCTCCACCAGGGTGACGGGGATACCGAGCAGGGCCAGGCTCTGGGCCAGCTCGCAGCCGATGGGGCCCCCTCCCAGCACCAGCAGATGGCGGGGGGGCTCACGCAGTCGCTGCCAGAGGGTGTCGGAGGTGAGGTAGGGAACCCCGTCCAGTCCCGGCAGTGCGGGCACCCGGGGGCGGGCGCCGGTGGCGATCACGATATGGCGGCTGGTCAGGCGCCTGCCGTTGACCTCCACCTCCCAGGGGGAGGTGACCCGCGCCCGCCCCTGGATGCACTCCACCCCGAGTCCTTCATAGCGCGCCACCGAGTCGTGGGGTTCGACCTCCTCGATGACCCGGGCGACCCGCGCCATCACGGCGGCGAAGTCGGCGCGGCTCTGGCTCGGGGTAAAACCAAGCTCCCCGGCCTTGCGCTGTTCAATGGCGAAGCGGGCGCTTCGGATCAGCGCCTTGGAGGGGACGCAGCCGGTATGGAGGCAATCCCCCCCCATCCTGTGCTGCTCGATGAGGGCCACTCTGGCTTTCACCGCGGCGGCGATGTAGCTGGTGACCAGACCTCCGGCGCCGGCGCCTATCACCAGCAGGTTGTAGTCAAAGCGCGCCGGCTTGCGGTAGGGTGCGTGCAATCGGTAGAGGGCGAGACGGCGCTGCAAGGCACGCATCAGCCAGGGCATCAGGCCGAGCAGGGTCAGGGCGGCCAGCAGGCCGGGGGAGAAGAGGTTGCCTGTGCTGGTGAGGGTAGCCAGCTCGCTCCCCGCCAGCACGTAGACGAGGGTGCCCGGCAGCATGCCGAGCTGGCTGACCCAGTAGTAGGTGCTGACTCTGATGGGGGTGAGCCCCATCACCAGGTTGACCAGAAAGAAGGGGAAGAGGGGGATGAGGCGCAGGCTCAGCAGATAGAAGGCCCCCTCCTTTTGCATGCCGGCCTGAACGCTCGTCAGCTTGTCGCCAAAGCGCGTCTCGACCCAGTCCCGCAGCAGGAAGCGGGCGCTGAGAAAGGCCAGGGTGGCGCCGAGGGAGCTGGCAAAGGAGACCAGCAAGAGCCCCCACAGGATGCCGAAGACGGCGCTGCCCGCCAGGGTGAGCAGGGCAGCCCCCGGCAGGGAGAGGGCGGTGGTGAGCACATAGAGCACCAGAAACAGCAGGCTGGCCGCGACAACATGGCGGTCGACCCAAAGGGCCAAGCGCGCCTGGTGGGCCTGCAACTGGGTGAGGCTCAGATAGTGGTCAAGGTCGAGGGCAAAGAAGGTGCCGACCAGGGCCCCCATCGCCAGCAACAGCAGCAGGCGTGCCTGGTTCATCCCTGCCCCTTGTCGAGGGGGTGCTCGGGTTGCACCGGCAACTGGCAGAACCCCTGGGGAGCGATGTCGAGAGCGGCATTGAACTTGGCGGACATGTTCTGGAAGGCGATGAGGCCGGTGAGCTCCACCAGGGCGTCGTCATCGAACCAGGGCTTGAGGCGGGCGGCCTGCTCGTCGCTCACGCCATCCAGCCCGGTCATGGCCTCGGCATAGTCCAGCACGGCCCGCTCCCGCTCGTCGAACAAGGGGCTGTCGCGCCACCGGGCTAGCGCCTCCACCTTGTCGCTGGAGCCTGCCCGCTTGACGAGGGTCATGGCGTTGATGTCGACACAGAAACGACACCAGTTGAGCTGGGAGACCCGCACCGTCACCAGGGAGCGCAGCACGGGGTCGATGGGGGAGCGCTTGCGGTTGATGACGCCGTAGAGGGTGGCGACCGCGGCGAACAGCCTGGGGGAGCGCCCCCAGCACTTGCCCGGGATCAGCACCTGACCGTAGTTGCGTTTCTGCAGCCAGAAGAAGGGGCGGATGAACCAGGCGTAGGCCCGGTCCGGTTTGACCTCAATGCGCATCTTGTTCCTCTTTGAGCTTCTCCATCTTGGGCTTGTAGGCCCCGCCCAGACGCTCGTTCAACCGATTCAGGAAATCGATGATCCGTGCCCGGTTGACCCCCAGATCGCTGCGCCCCTGGCGCGAGGCGGAGCGCATGTCGATACGGGTCTCTTTGGGCCCGGCAAAGACCCGCAGGGCCACGTCATCCTGAAACCCGAACCAGCCGGTGGTGACGACGGCATCGATACCCTCGCTGCCCGGGCGAACCTGCCAGCCCAGCTCCGTCATCAGTTCCTCGGCTTCCGCGAGCACTTCGACCGGGGATGCCCGGGTATAGAGAGGACCGGGGTTGCCTGGAAATAGTTGCAGGGGCGGGGGGGAGACCGGGAGATCCTCCGGGCTTCTGAGCTGCTCGGCCCACTGGAGCCGTGGCGGATGGTAGGGATCCGTGCTGACGTCGTTGGTGAGGGGGGAGCGCAGCGCCTGGACGAGAAACAGCAGGGGCAGCAGCAGGGGAGTTATGCCCCAGATATCCGGCCAGAGGTTGGTGGTGCGGCGATAGCGCCAGGGCAGGCGCAGCAGCAGCACGAGGCTGAGGAGGGCGCTGGCGAGACAGAGGATGAAGCCGAGCCACCAGGGCCAGAGATGGGCGCGGCTGCCAAGGGCCCCGCAAAGGGGCAATAGCCAGGTCAGCAGCGGCCACCACAAAGAGCTGTGCATATGAGGGATCCACGGGTCAGGATGGAACTATGCCCAGAAGGATAAACTTAATTGCCTGATAACGTTAGTAAATGATCATCAATCCCAGGCCTGCGGCTCAGAGAGCCGATGGCCTCGTCGCCCTGGATCAGCTGCGATAGAGCACCTTGATGAGGTGGAAGCCGAACTTGGTGCGCACCGGCCCCAGCACGGTCAGCAGCTCCCCCTTGAACACGGCATCGTCGAAGGACTTGACCATGTCCCCCTTGGAGAACTCTCCCAGATCGCCGCCACGCTTGCCGGAAGGGCAGGTGGAGAAACGCTTGGCCATCTGGCTGAAATCGGCGCCCTTGGC
The DNA here is from genome assembly GCF_017939255.1 of Aeromonas sp. Prich7-2. Taxonomy (NCBI): domain Bacteria; kingdom Pseudomonadati; phylum Pseudomonadota; class Gammaproteobacteria; order Aeromonadales; family Aeromonadaceae; genus Aeromonas; species Aeromonas sp. Prich7-2. The sequence continues at coordinate 9,787 of NZ_JAGKRI010000100.1, read as the reverse complement.
GAGCTTCTCCTTGATCTCCAGACACTGTTTCTCGGTCTTGACCAGGATGTGCTGGGCACAGGCTTTTTTCATCGGAATGCTCCTCGGCGAGGGGAAAGGGGGCGCAAGATTACTGCAATTGCGCCTCCACGTCAGCCCCTCGGGCGCGAGACCCGGCTCCGGGGGCCGGCGGCCAGGGGGACCCTGGCCCGGGATTGCCAGAGGATCTCCAGCCCCAGCAGGGCATAGAGGCTCCAGATGGCCAGGGGGTTGAGCCAGTTGCCCCCCATCTGCAGGGTGGCCAGGGCTGCGCTCACCAGCAGCAGAACTATGCCGGGCAGGCGCCAGTGGGCAGACAGGGGAGCGAGCAGGGCCATGCCCAGCAGCAGGGCCAGGCCAAAGGGCAGATTGAGCGCGGTGAAGGCGAGGGCCTGCTGGCCGTTCATGCCGGTCAGCAGGGCCAGCAGGGCGCTGCAGCAGGCCAGGAAGGTGATGAACTCGAGTCGGTCGGCGATGTAGTCAGCCAGTTGTTCGCTACGTAGGTGCATGGGGTCTCTCCTGCGATGATTGGGATCAGTGTGGGACAGGCAGGAGCGCAGGGGCAGCGGGATAAATCGATTGAATTGAACGAAGCTTTAGTGCCATCTATTCAAGTGATTGATTTAAAATTATTTTCCTGTTCAATAGCAGGCAGGATGGGGAAGAGGGCGCGGAGCAAGTCGAGGGGGACGGGTTGACGAAACCCGCCGGATGCGGGGTGTCCGACAAGGGTTGTCGCGACGAGCCGGACCCTGCTGCCAGCCCAAGGCCGCCAGGGGAGATCCGGCGTGGCGGGGTCGGTGATGGCGTTTTGTTCGCCCCTTGCCCGGATTGTGCGCAGTTTGGCTCCTCACACCCGGCTGGCTCCTTGCAGGGCCGAAGCGATCCCCGCACCGGGGGTGGCAGAGCGGCACGCAAAGGGGCCCCGAGCGTGGGATTTCGCCGTCGCGATTATGCTAGGATGAGCGGCACTCGCCCGGGATGAGTCTCGGTATCGTACTAAATAACACAATCTTTAAATCATGTTATTCGGGGAAAATGACGTTTGACAGGATGCTATCCTACTTTTCTCATCGGGAGCACTTCATCCGGGCGATCCCGTCGCCCCGGGCCCGGTCTCTTGCTGTTCGCCCTCGCTCTCTGGCTGATGGCGATGCCCGCCATGGCGGCCAAGTTGACCTACCAGATCAAGGGGGTCAGGGGAGAGCAGAAAGACAACGTCGAGGCCTACCTCAACGCCCTGCCCGTCTACCAGGAACGCCAGTACCGCCCCGCCCGCGCCAAGATCACCGAGAGCGTACAGAAGGCGCTGCAGGTCTATGGCTACTACCAGCCCAAGATCACTCTGAACCGCGACAAGAAGACGCCCGCCAAGGTGGTGATCGAGATTGAGCGGGGGGAACCCGTGATCATCTCGCGCCTCGACATCCTGCTGGAAGGGGATGCGGGGAGCGACGAGGTGTACAGCGAGCTGCTGGACAAGCTGCCCCTGAAGGAGGGAGATCCCCTCAACCACGGCAAATATGAATCCATCAAGGCGGATCTCGGCAGTCTGGGGCTGGCCCGCGGCTATTTTGACGCCAAGATCAGCAAGAGCCAGGTCAAGGTTTTCCCGGAACAGGGCAAGGCGGAGATCTACATCCTGTTTCGCTCTGGCCCGCGCTACCATTTCGGCGAGATCCGCTATGACGCGACGCCGGAGGCACTGCACCTGATCCGCCCGCTCATCAACATCAAGAGCGGCGACCCCTATCTGGCGATCCGTCTGGCGGAGATGTCCCAGGATGTCTCCTCCACCAAGCTGTTCAAGCAGGTGGACATCAAACCCCTGATCAGCCAGGCCGAGGGCAACCGGGTGCCGGTGCAGGTGACCCTCTCCAACCGGGTCGATCACGAGATTGAGACCGGTATCGGTTATGCCACGGACGTGGGGCCGCGCCTGAGTGCCACCTGGGAGAAACCCTGGGTGAACCGCTATGGTCACCGCCTCTCCAGCACCGCCAAGATCTCGGCGCCGGAAGCGGAGCTCAGCTTCGACTACCAGATCCCGGTGGGCAACCCGCTGCGGGATTACTACTCCCTGCAGGCGGGCTATCAATACACCGACAACAACGACACCCGCTCCGATCTGGCCACCTTCGGGGTGCACCGCTGGACACGCCGACCGGAGAGCTGGGACAGAGACGTCTTTGTGCGCCTGGAGAACGAGCGCTACGTCCAGGGTCAGGACGAGGGGAACAGCCTGCTGCTGATCCCCGGCGTCTCCTGGTCACGGCTGCGGGTGCGCGGCGGTCTGGTGCCGGATTGGGGGGATCGCCAGCAACTGACGATGGAGTTCTCGAGCCCCTACTGGGGGTCCGACATCAGCTTCATGCGGGTGTGGGGGCGCAGCAAGTGGCTGCGCACCCTGGGCGAAGATCACCGTTTCCTGATGCGGGCCGAGCAGGGGGCCATCGTCGGGGATGATTTCTCCCTGGTCCCGCCCTCCCTGCGCTTCTTCACCGGCGGCGATCAGACGGTCCGGGGCTACGGTTACGAGACCATTTCGCCACGGGGGGACGATGGCAAGCTGACCGGCGGACGTTACGCCAGCGTCGGCAGCCTGGAGTACAACTACCGCTTCAGCGAGAAGTGGCTCGGCGCCCTGTTCGTGGACGCCGGGACCGCCACCGTCGACTACAGCGAGGCCTGGAAGATAGGCACCGGGGTCGGGGTGCGCTGGGTCACCCCCATCGGTCAGGTCAGGCTCGATCTGGCGGTGGGCATCTCCGAGGAGGACAAGCCGCTGCGGCTGCACTTCGCACTGGGGCCGGAACTATGACCCGGCAACCAGGCGCACATCCTCTTCTTTCTCTTTTCTGGCCGCTGCGGCTGCTTTCCTTGCAGGGGTCTGCATCGTGATCTGGGTAAAACGCATTTTCTTGTGGCTCATGGGCCTCTTCTTCCTGCTGCTCATCGGCGTCAGCCTGCTGGGCTTCACCCATCAGGGCAACAAGTGGTTGTGGCAACAGGCCAGAGCCGCGCTGCCCTCCCTCAAGGGGGAGCTGGTGGCGGGGCAACTCGGTTATGGCTGGACCTTCGAAGGGGTTGGCTGGCAGGACGAGCTGGTGGATGTCACCGTGGAGCGGGCCGTGCTGGACTGGGATCTGGGCAAGCTCCTGCAGGGCAAGCTCTGGATCAAGTCTCTGGCGGTGACTCGCCCCGTGGTCCGGGTGGCGGAGTCCGAGCCGGTGCCGGAAGAGCCGTCGGAGCCCTTCGTCTGGCATCCGTTGCCGCTCAAAATCCAGGTCGACAGCCTCAAGGTTGCCGATCTCGATGTGGCGGTGCCCGGCGTGACGATCACCCTCAAGGATCTGGACATTGGCGCCGCCCTGGATCGCGCCGGGCTCATCGTGCGCGGCCCCGTGCTCGATGGCCTGAACGTGGTGGTGGCACCGTCCCCGGTGGAGGCGGCCAGTGACAAGGGCGCCAAACCGGCGGATGAGAAAAGCGCCACCCTGGCGGCCGGCGAGCGCAAGGCTGTCCCCGGTGACAAGACGCAGGCCGCAAGCAAGCCCGAGCCCATGGTGCTGCCGGCGGTGCGACTGCCTTTCCCCATCCAGCTGGAGGGGCTGAAAGCCACGGCGTTCCGTTATCAGCAAGGTGAGCTGGTGGAGGGGCTTGACAACCTGTTGCTGTCGGCCACCGCCGAGGAGGAGCGTATCGACATCCGGGAGCTCTCCTTGCGCCATGCCATGGCGGATCTGGCCTTGAGTGGTCAGGTGCGCCTGCACGAGGATTACCCCCTCACCCTGACTCTGGATGCCAAGGCGCGTCAAGGGCTGCTGGACGGGGAGCTCAAGGGGGAGCAGGTCAATCTCGTCCTGGACGGTTCTGCGGGCAAGCTTGGGCTGGCACTCAAGGCCAAGGGGCCGGTGGGCGCCAATCTCAAAGGATCCCTCGCGGCCCTCGACCCGGATCTGCCCTTCGATCTGGCGCTGGACTGGAAGAGCCTCGCCTGGCCCCTGCACAAGCCCGCCAAGGATGAGCCCAGCTATCGGCTGGACAAGGGCACCCTGAGCGCCAAGGGCAAGCTCTCCGGTTACCAGTTTGCGCTCAACACCGCCGGCAAGGGGACCGATGTGCCCCCCTTCAAGGTGGCGCTCTCGGGCAAGGGGGATCTCAACGAGCTGAGCCGCATCGAGCTGCTGCTGGGGGCCCTCAAGGGGGAGCTCAAGCTCGACGGCAAGCTTGCCTGGAGCAAGGGGGTCCAGTGGCAGGGGACGACCGAATTCAAGGGGATCAACCCGGCGGAGCTGGTGCCCGAGATCAAGGGGGCACTGGCGGGCAAGATCACCAGCCGCTTCGATCTGGATGAGGCGGGCCACTGGCAGCTGGCCCTGCCCGAGCTCAAGGTGGATGGCAAGCTCAACCAGTATCCCCTGGCCTTGCAGGGCAGGCTCAGCGGCAACGACATGATGGAGTGGACCATCCCGGCCCTGGCGCTGCAAAGCGGCCCCAACCGGCTGCAGGCCAAAGGCTCGCTCACGACCCAGGCCTGGAAGCTGGATGCGGATCTGGATGCGCCCAAGCTTGGGGGTATCTACCCGGGTCTGGGAGGGGACATCAAGGGCCAGGTGCGCGTCACCGGCAACCAGCAGGCGCCGCGCGTGAATGCCGACCTGGTGTCGGGCCGACTCGCCTACGCGGGCACCGTCCTCAAGGAGACCGTCATCAAGGCCAACGCCCTGGTCGGGGAGAAGCCCGCCGGTGAGGTGGCGGTGACGGTGGCGAGCCTGGCGCAGGGGGAGACCAAGCTCTCGCAAATCGCCCTGAACCTGAGCGGCGATCTCGAGCGCCACGGGCTCACCTTGACCATGAAGGGGGATCCCCTGGCGGCAGACCTCAGCCTGAATGGCAGCCTGCGCGGTGACCACTGGCGTGGCGCCCTTGCCGAGCTGAAGCTCAAGACTCCCCTCAAGCGCTGGGCGCTGACCGCCCCCTGGTCTCTGGACCTGGATCTGCCGAAACAGCAGTTGACCATGGGGGATCTCTGCCTCGCGTCCCAGAAGGCCAGTCTCTGCGTCAAGGGGAGCCGGATAGCCCAGTCCCAGGGCAATCTGGAATTTGCCCTGAACGAATTTGATCTCAAGCGGCTGCGCCCCTGGTTGCCGGACAATTTCCGCTGGCAGGCGGTGCTGTCGGCCGACGGGCGCGCCAGCTGGCGCGGCAACCAGCCGACCCTGCACGCCACCGTGCGTACCACGCCTGGGACCTTCGTCGCCGACGAACTCAAGACCGACTACCAGCGCCTCGAGCTCGGGATCGACTTCGAGCGCCAGCAGGCCGCCATCCGGGTCGATTTCGCCTCCGAGCAGATCGGCAACATCGACACCGATCTGCTGATCCGGGATCCCGCCGGCCGCGGCAACCTCGGCGGTCAACTCAGGTTTGACGATCTGAAGCTGGCGACCTTTGCGCCCCTCATTCCCGAAGTGCGCTCCCTGCAAGGGGTCATCTCGGCGGATGCCCGCTTCGACGGTACCCTGGCTGCCCCCCTGCTGTATGGCGAGCTGAACCTGAAGGAGGGGGAGGTTCAGACCCACTCCGACATGGTGACCCTCTCCAAGCTGGTGACCCGCCTCAAAATAGAAGGCAACCGGGCCGAACTCGACGGCTCCATGATGGTGGGCAAGGGCCCCCTGGTGCTGGGGGGCTGGCTGAGCTGGGCCCAGCAGCCGGTGACCGGCAGCCTCACCATTCAGGGCAAGGAGTTGGAAGCCCAGTACCCGGGCATGGGCCGGGTCAGGGTGACACCTGACATCGCCATCTCTCTCGGGGAGGAGACCAGGGTGACCGGTCAGGTGGACATCCCCTGGTCGCGCATCCTGGTCAAGAGCCTGCCAGACAGCGCGGTAGCGGTCTCCGATGACGTCACCGTCATCTACGACGATCTGCCGCCGGTCCCCAAGGCGGCACCGCTGCCCATGGAGATCAGGCTCGCCATCCGGCTCGGGGACGACGTCCGCCTCGAAGCCATGGGACTCAAGACCAAGGTGGGAGGGGCCCTCAACATTCGCCAGGATCCCTCCAAGCCGCTCTCGGGCAACGGGCAACTGGAGCTCAGGGACGGGCGCTTCAAGGCCTATGGCCAGAACCTCATCATCAAGGAGGGGCGGATCCTCTTCTCCGGCCCCATTGATCAGCCCTATCTCAACATCGAGACCTATCGGGATCCGGACACCATCGAGGACAACGTGACCGTCGGGGTGCGGGTGACGGGGCCGGCCACCAAGCCGAAGATCACCGTCTATTCCGAGCCGCAGATGGCGCAGTCCGAACAGCTCTCCTATCTGTTGCGGGGCAAGGGATTGCAGACCAGCGGCGAGGATGGCGGCTTCAACGGCCTGCTGGTGGCGGGGGCCGTGAGCCAGGCGAGCGGCGTGGTCTCCAGCATCGGGGAGTCCCTCGGCATGAGCGACGTGGTCCTCGATACCGCAGGCAGTGGTGATGACACCCAGGTGACCATGTCGGCCTACCTGCTGCCCGGCTTGCAGTTCCAGTACGGGGTCGGGGTGTTCAGCCCCATCGCCGAATTCAAGCTGCGCTACGAGCTGATGCCAAGGCTCTATCTGCAGGCCATGAGCGGGGTGGCCCAGGCGGTGGATATCTTCTATCGCTTCACCCTGTAAGGGGGCGCGGATGACAAGACAGATACCTGGGGGGGACGCTTATCCCCCTCTGCCCGACCTGCCGATGACTGCTGTTGTAGGTAGGTTCGGGGTGAGAGCGTGCATATATTGACGGGAGGCCTGGCCTCCCGTTTTTTTTTGTAGAGAAGAAGGGGATTTGTGGAAGGCAGAAAAGCGAAAACCCGGCATAAGGCCGGGCTTTCTGAAAGATGGTGGAGGGAGAAGGATTCGAACCTTCGAAGGCAGAGCCGTCAGATTTACAGTCTGATCCCTTTGGCCGCTCGGGAACCCCTCCACGGGGCATGACCTGATTGTGCGCACTTGAATGGTGGAGGGAGAAGGATTCGAACCTTCGAAGGCAGAGCCGTCAGATTTACAGTCTGATCCCTTTGGCCGCTCGGGAACCCCTCCCCAAGTGCGAGGCGCATACTAACAGATCTGTCGCGCTTGTGAACCCCTCTGCCGGGATTTTTAATGCTTAAAGGATCGGGTTGATGGCCGATAAGCAATGAAACCTTCATTTCCAAGATTTATCTCATGCTGCCCAGTGCGATTCGTGACCGCTTGCTCGTGGATGAGGCCCAGTTGGGCCAACGGCTCAACCAGGATCTCCGTGCGGGGGACCGTGCCGACTTCAGGCTGCACCTGGCGCTGCTGACCGATGCGGTGGAAGAGCAGCCCTGGTTTGATGCCCCGCCCAAGCCTGCGTCGGGTGAGCTGGATTGGCGCTCCCGTTTCGGTCTGATGCCCCGGGCGTCCCTGCAAGGCGGGGTGGAAGAGAGCGATGCCACCAGCCTCAACGAGCGTCTGCAACAGGGTGGGTGCATGACGGATGTGAGACTCTGGCTGGCGCTGCGCTCCCCGCCACTGGTGAGCCGAACACCCGCGCTGGATCCCGCGGTGTACGACAACCTCTCGGCACTGGGTCGCGAGCGCTGGCAGGCCCGACCTATGGGCGCTGACCCCAGGGAGGAGGCTCCGCTGCTGATGCTGCCGCTGCTCGATGAGCTTGCGCAAGGGGTGGATGCCAGGCTGCGCTGGCTGGGGTGACGGCACGGTAGAATGCAAAAAGGCGGGATGACCCGCCTTTTGCTTTATGAATGGTGAACCTTGTCAGGCGTCTGCCTCGTCCGGTTGGGGCACTTCCTTGCCGGCGGCACGACGGGCGATGGGTTTTTCTGTGTGACGGTTGAGCTGGCGTTCCAGCTTCTGGCCCAGGTCCGTGATGGCGGCATAGAGATCCTCGTGCTCTGCCTGCGCAAACAGTTTGCCGTTGGGAATGCCGATAGTGGCTTCGACGATATACATCAAACGCTCTTTGGAGATGATCACATGGGGTGTGATAAGAGGCACCTGAAGACGCTCGAGCTTTTCAAAACGGGATTCAATGCGCTCGCGGATGGCTGGGGTGATGTCGATGATTTTACTGGTCATTTCGATTTTCATAATGGCCCCCTTCGGGTCGTCTTGCTTGTGTCTTCACCTCCAGATTACCCATGTCGCCAAATCAAAATGTGATCTGTGTCACGAAAAATCCCCTTGGGAATCCCGCTGTCCATAAATTGTGAGCTTTTCCCGTTTCATGCCAAAAACCGCTTGAGCTCAGTGAAACAGGCAGGCAGTATCAGCAAATAGGATCGTTTCTGTCCCCCCTCGGCAGCGCCTTGTGTCGACCCGATGTTTGGTTTTTGCCGCATAGTCTCGAATTTTCTCCACCCACATCGCCTCATCGCATCGCAAAATCATTGCCATGCGCCGGTGGAGATATGCGCGCAAACGGATATGCTTTTCTGCAGGAGTCGGGGTGGATAACGTGGTTGTAGTGGTTGGAGTCGTAGATGAAGCAGCAAGCCACCCAGATGATGTGGTTTTATGATCGGCAGCATGGGCAATGGAGCCTGTCTGATCATGTCTCTTGTGAACCCTGGGCAGGGGAGGGAGCCCACCCCTGGGCCACCCAACTTGAGCGGGAAGATGAAGCGGGTTTCGCCGATTTTCTTGCAAGACTCCACGATTCCGGCCAGCCTGGCCAGTTCATCGGTCACCTGCGCGATGAGGACGGCAAGGTACACCATGCGCTCTGGTACGGTCAGTATGTGCCTGCACAGGGGCTCTGTTGTGGCTGGCTTGCCCCCCTCGAAATGATGCATCGCGAGATGGATCGCGCCAACTCCCCCGCAGGCGTGACACCGCCGCTTCCCATGTTGCAGGCCCCCTTGCTGGCCAAGCTGGCGCAGGCGCTCTCCGCCAAGACGGGGCTCGATTTTTGCCAGACCCTGGTCAACGAGCTGGCCCATATCCTGGGAGCCACTGCCGTCTGGCTGACGGAGCGGGTTGGTCTCGACAGGCTGAGAGTGCTGGCGAGCCACGGCATCGACGTCAAGGAGTATGCCCTCTGTGACATGCCCTGCCAGCAGCTCTATCGCCAGGGGGCCTCCTGCGCGGTCCCCGTGAGTGAACCCCTGACCGGGTATCCTGACCTGCCCCCGTGCCAGCACTATTACGCCCAGCCGCTGCTCGATCGCAACGGTCAGATCCTGGGCCATCTTGCCCTGCTGTTCCCGAGCCAGACCCGGACCACGGATCTGGACTCCGTCCTGACCATCTTCTCGGTGCGCATGGTGGCCGAGCTGGAGCGCCTGCAAAGCGATGCCCTGATGCGGCTGTCTGCGGTGGCCTTTGAAACTCACGAAGGGATCATCATCACGGATCCCGAGTTCAAGATCCTGCGGGTCAATTACGCCTTCAGCCAGATCACCGGCTTTGACAACCAGGGGGTGATTGGTCTGCATCTTGGCAACGATCTCTGGTCGGGGCTGGGAGGGCTGGGTTACGAGCTCAACGCCCTGGATCGCTGGCAGGGGGAAACCCTGCGCCTGCACGCCGACGGTCACGCCTATCCCCAGTGGGAGATCGTCACGCCGGTGCAGGATGAGAAGGGGGGGATCAGCCACTCATGTACAGAACCTTAAGCGGCAAGCGAATTAATAATACCGTCTAACGTGTTGTTTTGCTTGGATTTTCTCTGCCTACTCTTTTTGCCGTTTTTGGATAAATACACCATTGCCCACTCCAACTTCTCTGTTATTTCCTGCCAC
>NZ_JAGKRI010000099.1:0-4073 GCF_017939255.1 Aeromonas sp. Prich7-2 | reverse complement strand
ATAACCTGGCCAGAAGGAGGCAATATCAATATGATGCACGGCGACAGCAGGGTGATGGTGGTGGTGTGTTTGGAGACAGCCAGTTTACCAGCACCCTGTCTGTCAACTTCCACTTCCCCAAGATCCCGCGAAGAACCTTTTTTTATTATCCTGCTGTCTTTCATATGGTTTTTGTATTCTGACAAGGGGCTTTGCGGCATAGTGATCTCCCGACAGTGAGGGAGCCACGAGAAACAAGGCCCGCCTGAGGGAGGGCTTCCCATTCCGGGGGGCAATATGCGAGGTGCGAGCCATGATCCTGCTGACCCTGGGGGTGGTGTTGTTCACCCTGACTCATCTTTACCCCTGTTTTGCGGCACAGCACCGCGCCCGTCTGCGGGCTCGGCTGGGGGAGAACCGCTACAAGGGGCTCTTCTCGCTGCTGGTGTTCGTCGCCATCGGCTGCATCCTCGCAGGCTGGCGCAGTGCCAGCCCTATGCCTCTCTATTTTCTGCCTGTCTGGGGGCCCACCCTGGTGATGGGGATCATGCCGATCGCCCTTGTCCTGCTGTGTGCGGGGCAGGGGGCGAACCATTTCCGCCGTTGGCTGGTGCATCCCCAGCTGCTCGGGGTGCTGCTCTGGTCGGGGGCCCATCTGGCGGTGAACAGCGAGGCGCGTTCTCTGGTGCTGTTTGGCGGGCTCGGTCTCTGGACTCTCATCAGCATCGTCTGGATTTCGATGCGGGAGTGGGGTCGTCACCCCCGTGCCGCCGCCACCTGGCAGGGGACGGGGATCAGTCTGGGTGCGGGGCTGGCCCTCACGGCTCTGCTTATCTTCTGGGGACACGGCTGGCTGACCGGGATCCCCCTGCACTGATCCCTGAACCAGATTCCGGGGTCTTGCGTATGATGGACAAAACAATGGGAGTCACGTCGATGAAATGGTTCACCCTGCTGCTGATGCTCGGCTCGGGTGCGGTCTCTGCCGCCTGCCCCGATTACTTCAACGTGGAGATGCGGGAGCTCAACAGCACCCAGCGCCACAACCTCTGCCAGTTGACCGAGGGCAAGGTGGTGCTGGTGGTCAACACCGCCTCCTACTGCGGTTACAGCGGTCAGTTCCGGGATCTGGAAGCCCTCTATCAGGGCTACAAGGAGAAGGGACTGATGGTGCTGGGCTTCCCTTCCAACGATTTCTGGCAGGAGGCGGGCAACGAGAACAAAACCGCCGAGGTGTGCCGCCGGGACTACGGGGTGACCTTCCCCATGTTCAACCGGGTGGCGGTGCGGGGTTCGGATGCGGTGCCGCTGTTCAAGGGGCTGACCGCTGCTGCCGACGGTGATGCGCCCAACTGGAACTTCCACAAGTACCTGGTCGGGCGGGACGGCAAGCTGATTGCGAGCTATGGCGCCAACCAGAATCCGTCGGATGATCCTCTCAAACAGCAGATCATCGATGCCCTGGGGCACTGACCCTACCCCATGGCGGGCCGCTCTGGAATAATGCGGCCCCGCCATCCACTCCGGTGACACCGTGCTGCAACGTCTTCCCCAAATGGTGATCTTCGATGCCCTGGTTCGTGAACAGGGCATCTCGGCGGCTGCGCGCCGCCTCGGGGTTTCCAAATCCCACATCAGCAAGCAGCTCGCCCTGCTGGAAACCGCGCTCGGCGCCCAGCTGGTACAGCGCACTACCCGCCGTTTCGGGCTCACCGAACTGGGTCAGGAGTATGCCCGCCACTGCCGCGCTCTGGTGGCGGTGGCACTGGAGGCGGAATCCATGGTGGCGGAGCGCCGTGGCAAGGTGAGCGGCGTGCTCCATCTGGGGGTGGGTCAATCCTTCGGGCGGTTGCACGTGATCCCGCGCCTCAAGGCGTTTCAGGCACGTTATCCGGATCTGGAGCTGGAGGTGTCCCTGTTCGATCACCGCACCAATCTGGTGGATGAGGGGCTGGATCTCTGGATCACCACCTACGAGGACAAACCCGAGTCTCTGGTAGGGCAGCGACTGGCAGACATCGGCTTCGTGCTGGTGGCCTCGCCGGATTATCTGCTGAGTCACGGCACGCCACTGCACCCCAGGGATCTGGCCCATCACAATTGCATCACCTACCAGAGCCGGGAGCGGCGCTACCACGAGTGGTCATTTCGCCAGGGCAAGGAGCGCCAGACGGTGCAGGTGGCGGGCAACTACCGGGTGGATCTGGCGGAAGCGGTGCGGGACGCCGCCCTGGCCGGGCTCGGCATCGCCTACGTGGCCAACTACCTGCTGGACAAGGAGCTGCAATCTGGTCAGCTCATCCCTCTGCTGCCCCAGTGGCAACCGAACCAGAAGATGGCGGTGCACGCCGTCTATGCCAGGCGAGAGCATCTGGATCCCAAGATCCGCCTCTTCATCGACTTCCTCAAGGAGAGCTTCGGACCCGGGCCCTACTGGGCGCAGCGACTCGCACCCTGGCTCGGGGGGAAATTGTCCGGCACCGAGGAATAATCGTTTCCATACAAGGACACTGGCGTGAGTGCGGTTTCAAAGTTGTGTCAAATCAGTCAGTTGGCGCAACCGATATCGTGCAAACGTTTTTGCTAACAGGGTTGTAACCCGGCAGGGTTGCGGCGGTGAGGGGAGGGGAGCAGAATCCGCGCCCATCTTCAGCCTCACTGGATGGAATCCCCATGATTGCCCTGCTTGGTATCCTGAGCATCCTGGCCCTGGCCGCACTCTGCTCTGATAATCGTCGTCGTATCCCGTTGCGAACAGTGGGCTTTGCCCTCTGCCTGCAAGTGCTCTTCGCCGCCCTGGTGCTCTGGCTGCCCGCCGGTCAGCAGGTATTGAACGGTGTCAGCGAGAGCGTCAGCAGCGTCATCGGCTACGGCCAGGAGGGGATTGCCTTCCTGTTCGGGGATCTGGCCAAGTTCAAGCTGGGCTTCATCTTCGCCTTCAACGTGCTGCCGGTGATCATCTTCTTCTCCGCGCTGATCGCCATCCTCTATCACATCGGCCTGATGCCCAAAGTGATCGCCCTGCTCGGCGGCGGCCTGCAGAAATTGCTGGGCACCGGCCGCGCCGAGAGCCTCTCTGCCACCGCCAACATCTTCGTCGGCATGGTGGAAGCGCCGCTGGTGGTCAAACCCTATCTCTCCAGGATGTCCGATTCCCAGTTCTTTGCGGTGATGAGCTGCGGGCTGGCCTCGGTAGCTGGCGGCACCCTGGTGGGCTACGCCAGCATCGGGGTCGAGCTGAAATACCTGATTGCGGCGGCCTTCATGTCCGCCCCTGCCGGGCTTGCCATGGCCAAGATCCTGGTGCCGCCCGCCGCGCAAGAGGAAGATCACCACGAAGACGTGGAGATCCCCCGCGCCACCAACGTCATTGAAGCGGCCGCCGATGGCGCCATGGCGGGTCTCAACATCGCCGTCGCCGTGGGGGCGACCCTGCTGGCCTTCGTCGGCGTGATCGCCCTGCTCAACGGCCTGCTGGGCTGGGCCGGCGACCTGGTGGGGCTGGAGCTGAGCTTCCAGATCATCCTGGGCTGGCTGTTTGCCCCCGTCTCCTGGCTCATCGGCGTACCCTGGGATCAGGCCCAGGCGGCCGGTGCCCTGATCGGCACCAAGATCGTCATCAACGAGTTCGTCGCCTTCATCGCCCTGGTGCAGGATCAGACCCTGAACGAGTCGAGCAAGGCCATCGTCACCTTCGCCCTGTGCGGTTTCGCCAATATCTCTTCCATGGCGATCCTCATCGGCGGCCTGGGGGCCATGGTGCCGGAGCGCAAGTCCTTCATCGCCCGCTACGGCATGCGCGCCATCCTGGCGGGGGTGTTGGCAAACCTGATGAGCGCCTCCCTGGCAGGCTTGTTCCTCGCCCTCTGATAGACCCTGGAAGTCAGCACCTTCCGGTCATTGCCCGCTTCGGCGGGCTTTTTTGCACCCGCTTGCAGGCAAAAAAAAGGGTTCTTCGCGGGATCTTGGGGAAGTGGAAGTTGACAGACAGGGTGCTGGTAAACTGGCTGTCTCCAAACACACCACCACCATCACCCTGCTGTCGCCGTGCATCATATTGATATTGCCTCCTTCTGGCCAGGTTATACCGTCAT
>NZ_JAGKRI010000098.1:0-1349 GCF_017939255.1 Aeromonas sp. Prich7-2 | reverse complement strand
GGGTCTAATGAGATGGTCACCCCCACCCTGTGAGCGGTACGCTGACAGGGTGTTTTTCTTTCAGGAGAGGCCATCATGGAAAACGTTGCGCTTATTGGTATTGATCTCGGTAAACACTCTTTTCACATTCACTGTCAAGACCGGTTCGGCAAGGCTCTTCTTCGCAAGAAGTTCAACCGGACAAAGCTCATCGAATCCCTCGCAACTTTTCCTGTATGCACCATCGTCATGGAGGCATGTGCCGGAGCCCATTACATGGCTCGTCGGCTGGCTGAATTTGGGCATGAGAGTAAGCTCATTTCGCCTCAATTCGTGCGCCCATTCGTCAAGAGCAACAAGAACGACTTCATCGATGCTGAAGCTATTTGCGAGGCCGCCTGCCGTCCCTCCATGCGGTTTGTAACGCCCAAGACCGAAAGCCAGCAAACGTTGGGAGCACTGCATCGTGTGCGCGAATCGTTTGTGCGCGATCGGGTTAAGGCATCGAACCAGATACACGGCTTTTTACTCGAATTTGGCATCAGTCTGCCCGTCGGTCATGCCGCCATCAAGCGCCTGCCTTCTGTGATGGCTGAACACGAGTTACCAGCGCGACTGATTACCATGTTGGAGAGGCTGCATGCCCATTTCAAGTATCTGGAGCAGCAAATTGCCGAGATCGACAAGGAACTGGCCAGCCAGCTTGGCGATGACGATCTTGGTCAGCGTCTGATGACAATCCCTGGTGTCGGCCCGATCACTGCCAGCGTGTTGGCCGCCGAGCTCGGTGACGGAAAACACTATCGATGTAGTCGTGATTTCGCGGCGTCAGTCGGATTGGTACCACGCCAGTACAGTACTGGGGGCCGGGCAAACCTGAAGGGTATCAGCAAGCGTGGCGACAAAAATCTTAGACGATTGTTGGTGCAATGTGCACGAGCCTATATGCAACGGCTAGAGCGGCAAACGGGACGATTGGCTGATTGGGTCAGGTCTATGTTGACTCGGCGGCATTCGAATGTTGTGGCTTGTGCACTAGCCAACAAGTTGGCCCGCACGGCTTGGGCGCTGGCGGCACGGCATACCGAATTTCGGGCAATGCCAACCTGACGCGCCCCTATTTACTTTTGTACTGACACACCCACCTGGTTTTGCGACTGTGATATTGGATGACGTGAACGGCATACCGGCCTGACTGATAACCTGGCAAAAGAATAGGCTTTCTAGGCCGAGGGTCTTTTTAGGACAGTCAGGCGCGATTCTCATCGTGGCGCGGAGAACATTCTCCATCAAGACGCCGGATAGATTTAAGCAAGCCAACCACAACACCCGAAATCAAGGTTGCAAAAAAGGGGGTGACCATAGATTTT
>NZ_JAGKRI010000097.1:0-6131 GCF_017939255.1 Aeromonas sp. Prich7-2 | reverse complement strand
AAGTCATCAATAACATTCATGCCGATCATGGTTTCCCATAGAGGAAAAAAGTGATCGGCCTGGGATGTTATTGGGCGATCGGCATGGATGTTATTGAGTGATCGGCATGAATGTTATTGAGCGATCGCCATGCGTGGGAATACGCAGAATTAGACCTGGGTATGCATATACCGGTGTAGTGATAAGGAAGCAAGGCTCGGATGACATCATGGCGAGGGAGTTGATCCCATCATTAACGCCGGATATATGGTCGCAAACCGTATCAGCTCAGTTCTTGCACAACCCAGGGGCGTCCATATATGGTCTAATCATCCCGGACACCATTTTAGGTGGTACAGTCGCCACCATGACCTGAGGTGTTCAATGACAAGATTACGTCGCTCATTTACTGCCGAATTCAAACTCGAAGCCGCATCCCTGGTGCTCGACCAGGGATATTCTGTCCCCGAAGCCAGCCGTTCACTGGATGTCGGTGAAACCATACTTCGCCGCTGGGTTCGGCAACTGCAATCCGAACGAACTGGCACCACGCCTATCAGCAAAGCGCTGACCCCGGAGCAGCAGAAAATCCAGGAGCTGGAAGCCCGCATCCATCGGCTCGAGCGCGAAAAGGACATTCTAAAAAAGGCTACGGCTCTCTTGATGACGGACGAGTTCACACGTACGCGCTGATAGACCAATTAAGAGAGCAAGCCCCCATCACCCTGGTCTGCTGCGCTTTCGATGTTCCAACATCCTGTTTTTACGATTATCTGGCTCGCAAGCGGACGATTAACCGTGAGCGGATACAGCAACGCAGCGAGTTGCGCCGGTTGTTCAAAGAGAGCAGGAACTCGGCAGGCAGCCGCGCCTTGATGTCGATGATGCGGGAGTTGGGGTATCAGATTGGTCGATTCAAAGTACGTAACCTGATGAAAGAAGCCGGGCTGGCATCCAAACAGCCGGGCGCACACCGTTATAAGGTGGCACGGTCTGAACGACCGGACATTCCCAATCTGCTGGCCCGCGAATTTGATGTCCCGCAACCCAATCAGGTGTGGTGTGGCGATATCACCTACGTCTGGGCCGGTGGTCGTTGGCATTACCTGGCCGCAGTGCTCGACCTGCATACCCGGCGGGTCGTGGGCTGGGCGATGTCTGACAAACCTGATGCAGAGTTGGCAATCAAAGCGCTGGAGATGGCCTATCGGCAGCGGGGTTGTCCATCAGGCGTGCTGTTTCACTCCGACCAGGGCAGTCAATACGTCAGCCGGGCATTTCGGCAACGACGGTGGCGCTATCGCATGACCCAGAGCATGAGTCGTCGTGGTAATTGCTGGGATAACGCCCCGATGGAGCGATTGTTCAGAAGCCTGAAGTCAGAGTGGCTTCCTGCAACGGGATACATGAGCCTGCGGGAAGCAAAGCGGGATATCAGTTATTACCTCATGGATTACTACAACTGGCGGCGTCCACATCACCACAATGACGGGATACCGCCTGCAAAAGCCGAGGATCGGCCTAACCAAGTGTCCGGATTTAGTTGACCACTACACCGATCCACCTATGCAGACAGACTATTTGGCAAGTGAATCACATTGCTCTCCATCCCGCTAAATTCATGGGGTGGCACATAGTGATGCTTGCAACTGTCCAGCCAGTCAGCCCACCATTGCATCATCTGCTGGCGCTGGGTGATAAATTCGGCCCGATGAATGTAAGCCGCCCGCACACCGTTACGCTCCTTATGGCTCATCTGCCGTTCAATGGCATCCTCACTCCATTGACCTGATTCAAGCAGCGCGCTGCATGCCATCGCCCGGAAGCCATGACCGCATACCTCAACCTTGGTGTCGTAACCCAGTCGGCGCAAGGCACTATTCACGGTGTTTTCACTCATCGGTTTTGATACATCATGGTCACCGGCAAAAACCAGATCAAAGCGCCCGGTCAAAGGGCGGATCGCCTCAATGATTGCCAGTGCCTGGCGTGACAACGGCACAATATGCGGTTCTCGCATCTTGGCACCACGATGCGAGTATTTGACCCCCTCAATGAGGTCGCGAGACGCCGGGATCGTCCAGATTGCTCGCTCGATATCGAGTTCATCCCAACGCATGAAGCGTAATTCGCTCGAACGGACAAAGGTTAACAAGCTCAATTTCACAGCCATCTTGGTCAGCAGACGCCCCGCATAACTCTCAAGGCGACACAGCAACTCGGGAATATCCTGCAGCGGCAGCGCGGGATGGTGCTTGCCTTTGCGAACCGACAACGCCCCCGTCAAATCAGCGGCAGGATTGCTGTCAATCAACCCCGTTTGCACTGCATAACGCATGATGCCGTTGATGTGTTGCCGCACTCGTCCTGCCAAATCAAGCGCATCTCGCTGCTCTATCATGCGCAATGGAACAAGCAGGTCACGGGTCTTGAGTTCAGCAACGGGGCAATGGCCAATAGACGGAAACACGTCAGCTTCAAGCCGGGTCAAGATGCGTGAAGCATGATCCGGGGACCACTTGCCAGCACTCCTTGAATGCCATTCACGGGCAACAGCCTCAAAACTATTCGTTTGTTTACTGGTGATCTCGTTTCGCAACTGCCGCTTATGGACGACAGGATCGATACCTTTGGCTAACTGGTTTCGAACCTCTTCGCGCCTTTTACGCGCGTCAGTCAAAGAAAGGGTTGGGTAGTCGCCAAACGCCATCAGCCCTGCCTTACCATCTGGCTTGGTAAACTTGAAGCGCCACGAACGGGTACCGTTCTTTTTGACCAATAAGTGCAAGCCATTCCCATCGAACAAGGAATAGTCTTTTTCTCGCGGGCGGGCATTGCGACACTCGGTATCAGACAGGGGTTTGGTAGTTCGCGGCATTGGTATACGACTCCTTTATCGAATCGATGTATACCTAAGCGTATACCAATTTCTAGCGGATGTGTTAAGAATGACTCGGAATGCTCTGGACGTAAAAAAACCCAGAGACATTGAATCTACTGGGTTTTTTAAACTTTTTCGGAATGCTTTGGAAGTATCAATGGTGCCCGAGGCCGGAATCGAACCGGCACGACGCGAACGTCGAGGGATTTTAAATCAAAGAGATTCGTTTGCATCTCATTGCATGAAATAGCAAGCAGATGGAGCGAGTAACACCGCTAATTCACAACGAATGGCACCATGTCATAGGTCATCGCATACCGCTTATCACAGAATTCACAAAGATACGCCGCCGTGTTGGTCTTGCCCCCGATCTGATAATCTCTGAGCCTTCGCATTTGCAATCGTTTCAGTCGGAGTCCCCCATGGCAGCCTATTCCCCTCCCTTCACCCTGACCCACGCCATGTTGAGCCGGGTGGCGGAGATCGCCGAATTGGTGGGGCAATGGCGCTCGACGCAGAGCTCGCAAGTGCCCATGCTGCGCCGGGAAAACCGGATCCGCACCATCCAGGCCTCCCTGGCCATCGAGCACAACACCCTGAGCCTGGAGCAGGTCACGGCGGTGATCGACGGCAAACCTGTGTTGGGATTGCCCCGTGAGATCCAGGAGGTGCGCAATGCGTTTGCCGCTTATGAAGCAATGTCGGCTTGGGCCCCTACCTCTTCTGCGGATTTGCTCAGGGCCCATGGACGTTTGATGCACGGGTTATGCGATGACGCAGGGCAATGGCGTAGCAGTGGGGTCGGCATCTATCGGGGTGAGCAATTAGTGCATATGGCTCCCCCCCCGACTCAGGTTCCGCGTCTGATGGAACAACTGGTGCAATGGTTGGCAGAAACAGAGGCCCATCCCTTGATCGCCTCTTGTGCCTTGCACTACGAGTTGGAGTTTATCCACCCCTTTTCCGATGGAAATGGTCGTATGGGACGCTTGTGGCAAACGGTGATCTTGAGCCGTTGGCAACCAGTGATGGCCTTCCTGCCGGTGGAAGCGATCATCAAAGAGCGCCAAGAGCACTACTACCACCAATTAAGTCAGGCCGACAGGCTGAGTGACTGCACCGATTTTATTCTGTTTCTGCTAGAGGCGCTGCGAGATGCGTTGGCCGAAGCGATTGCCGCACAGCCGACATCTCAGCCCACCCCGCCAGAAAAAGTGAGGGTAGAAATGCCGGTAGAAATGCGGGTAAAAACGCCGGATGCGGTGTTGGCTATCTTGGTGGCTGAGCCGACCTTGACCCTTAAACAAGTAGCCGAGCGGATAGGCAGATCGACCAGCACGGTGGAGCGAGCGGCGGCGGCGTTGGTTAAGGCGGGACGATTACGCTTTGTTGGTCCACGCAAGGGTGGGCATTGGGAAGTGTTGTCATAGGACTGCTTGCTAAGGCCACCGAGTGAGTTGCTACAGCCGCCCAGCTTCCGGGTCGCATCAGTAAACATACAACCAGCCAAGTAAACCCAAGCGCAACGAACCCCATTTGCGCACAAAGGGGGGCGCAGTAACTCTCTGTTTTATCTCACTAACACCACAAGGTGTAAGATCTCCATTGGGGATAATCAGATACTGTGTGGATTTGACCCCATAGATCCAGACACTTTTTCCCGCTTAGGGTTGTGATACCCGACTGCGCAGAAATTCCCGAGGTGAACGGTATCCCAAGGCGCTGTGCGGGTGGTGTTCGTTATAATGCTCAAACGCGATGGCCAAATTGCCTACCGCTGTTCGGCTATCTGGTTTCGGCATCATCTCGATATAGTCTCGCTTCATCGTCTTCACGAAGCTCTCCGCTATACCGTTGCTCTGTGGGCTTCTCACCGCCGTCGTTCTGGGCTCCAACCCGATTTCTCGTGCAAACGCGCGGGTCTCATGGGCTCGATACGCCGAGCCATTATCAGTCAGCCACTCCACCGGTGATGCCGGCAACGCATCCCCGAAGCGTCGTTCGACAGATCTCAGCATGACATCTTGCACCGTGTCACTGTCGTAACCCCCGGTGCTGGCAGCCCAGTCCAACGCCTCCCTATCGCAGCAGTCCATGGCGAACGTGACTCGTAGTTTTTCACCGTTATCGCAGCGAAACTCGAAGCCATCCGAGCACCAACGTCGATTGCTCTCTTTGACGGCAACACGCCCCTTATGTGCCTGCTGGGCCAATGGTGCAGCCGGTTTTCTTTCCAGCAGCAGGCCATGCTCTCTCATGACGCGATATACCCGTTTGGCGTTTACTACAGGCTGTCTTGTTGCCTCTGACTGACGCCGTAACAGCGCCCAGACCCGGCGATAGCCATAGGAGGGAAGTTCTGCCATCGCCTCCATGATACGGCCAAGTAAGGCTGCATCATCACGCTGGCGATGATGACGACCATCTTGCCAACCTGGTTTGCGATGAACACGAACGGATAGCTGCGCACGCGATACATTAAGGGCCTGGCTCACAGCACTTAATCGTCGTCCCCCGGCAACAAGGGCGCATGCGCAATCCATTTTTTTGCTCGACCATACTCCACGGCTTCTTTGAGGATCTCGTTCTCCATGGTCTTCTTCCCGAGCAGACGCTGGAGCTCTCGGATCTGCTTGATGGCAGCAGCCAACTCGGAGGCTGGAACAACATCCTCACCGGCGGTGATCGCCGTGAGAGAGCCTTCCTGGAATTGTTTACGCCATTTGAAAAGCTGGTTGGCGTTGACGTCGTGCAAGCGAGCGACATGAGATACGGTCATTCCGGGCTCAAAGGTCTGCTGCACGATGGAGATCTTTTCCTGCGGAGTCCGGCGTCGACGGCGCTCAGCCCCTGTTAACACTTCGACCATTTTCTCGTTGCGACTAGTACTGAACATAGTTCCAAGACTACCTCTTAAATTAAGAGGGGCGAAGTGTCTGGATCTTCAAGGGGCCAATCTAGTCTACGACCCCAAGACCAAGCGCAATGTCATCCTGTCATATCAATTCCACGTGATAACTGAGTTAGGGTCCCACTCGGGAATCATCTATCCCAAATCCGGGAAAGTGAGTGATCGGTTAGAGTTTGACCCGTTCATAGCCCGCATCGTCATCATGTGTAAAGAAATGCGTATTCCGGCGAAGTTGAACAGCCATTCCGGCCAACGTGAACACCCTGATCCTTAACGCGCTCACGTCACCCCGTTTCTAACTCGAGTGTTCAGATTGGGTCAACTCACTTCTCCTCTTTCTCATCGATTCTCCCTTCAGTG